>DATKWR010000868.1:0-15951 GCA_035529475.1 Sedimentisphaerales bacterium
GCCGTCCGTCGGGTTCGGATTGTACGCCGTTCTGGGCGGAATCGAGAAGCTCCAGACGGGCCCTTTCCAGGGGCTGTTGGGGTCTGCGTCATTGACCTCGTCGATCCGCCAGTAATAGGTCGTGCCCGGAACAAGACCGTCAGGATAGGGGTATCCGGGGAAACCCACCAGCAGAGACATTGTGGCCTGGCTGCCTCGAAACGTCTCCGGCGCGCCGTTGTTCACATCGTCGAAATCCTCACCCAGATAAACATCATGCGTGGCCGCGAAATCCCCCGGGGACCACCTTAGCTCCGTCCACGTCGCCAGCACGATGGCCCCATCGAGCGGATAAGGGCTGCGGGCCTGGGGGATCATACCGAGCGCATATCTGATCGCCGCCCGCAACAGAGCATAGGCATTCTCATTCCACAGCAGATACGAGTGCTCGTCGAAGCCCAGACAAATGCGCATATCCGCCGCGACCTGGGCACTGCCGTCCGCCGGGGCCACAGGCAGCGCCGCTCCCTTTTCGTATATGAACAACACGTCGTACGTCTGGCCGTCGGTCAAGGTTGCTCTGGCAATGACGGTTGCCTCCCGGCCCGCAATACCATTGCCGAGGCGAGCCGGACCGCGATCGCCGGCAATATCGGTCAGAACGGGAACCGTCCCGCTCAGGCCCGCGGCCAGAACATGTTTTGGCGCAACAATCTGGATATCCGTCGAAATCACATCCTGGCCCGCCCCGCCGCCGGAGGTCAGGCCCATCTCGTCCCAGCCCCAGGCTTCGGTGATAATCATGGGTGTTTGAATCTCGGTGATTTCGTTCCGGATGTTGCCGGAACCGACCGATTCGGAGATGAACACCAAATCCGCGGCGGCAGCGGCGGCCTCGGTAGCCGCCTCGCTCTCGTTGTCGTCAAAATAGGTCACTGTGTGTCCAAGACTTTCCATGAAGGCTTTGAGCGCATCATCTCCCGGCATCATCGCCGGATCCATCGCTGAAATAAACAAGATGTCGGCCCCGTTGACCGCCGTAGTCGAAAGGCAAAAGCCAAGCGCCGCCAACAAGCAATAGAACACGAATCTGGTACTTCTGTTCTCTGACATGATTCGTTCCTCCTGAATAATAAGGTCGCCTCGGCCGCGAGCCGACACCAAGCATCCGCCAGAGAGCCAAACTAAGAACTCAGCGGAGACAGGCTGTTGACATCCTCGCTGCCGGATCCGACAGGGAATCCGGAGATGCCAGCCATTATTTTTATACCAGACCGGGCCCCTTCCAGTCAAGAGAAATTCCGGGAAGAACTGGGAAGAACACGGCCGTGCGGACACCGCCCCGCCGGAGGCAGACTCTCGTGCTTGACATTCCCGGCGATATCCTGTTTATTGGCCTCTATCGGGTAGTCCGCAGTGAAGTGGCGGAAGATATAGTCAGAGCAGGAGCGTCGCAAGTGACAGACTGAACCAAGAGCTTTGAGAAGCATGGAGGTATTATGAATACAATTCGAGCTACGCGCCGGGATTTTTTGAAAATGGCCGGTCTGACAACCACGGGTCTGGCCCTGGGCGGTTGTCACATTTCCAAGACCGCGGACGAGGATAACGCCCGCCCCAACGTGGTCGTCATCTTTACCGACGACCAGCGATGGGATTGTCTGGGTGCCGCACCCAAGCCGCTTTTGGGGATGAAAACGCCGAACCTCGACAGGCTGGCCCGCGAAGGGGCGCTCTTCGAGAACATGTTCGTGACCACATCGCTGTGCTCGCCCAGCCGGGCCTCGTTCCTCTCGGGGCTGTACGCCCACTCGCACAGCGTGATGAACAATTTTACGGACTATCCTCTGAAGCTGGCCAGCTACCCGCGACGCCTGCAGGAAGCCGGCTACAACACCGCCTACATCGGCAAATGGCACATGGGCGAGGACGACGACGAAAAACGGCCCGGCTTCGACTACTGGATCACCCACAAAGGACAGGGGCAATATTACGACACCACCTTCAATATCGATGGGACGCGGCAGGCCGTCAAAGGCTACTACACAACAGTCGTGACCCGCATGGCTACCGAGTGGCTCAGGGGCAAACGCCGCAGCGGCGTCCCTTTTATGCTCATCCTTGGCCATAAAGCCCCGCACGGCCCATTTGTCCCCGAAGACAAGTACAAACATATCTACGACGATGTCCCGGTCCCTTATCCGCAAACGGCATTTCATCTTGAAGGAAAGCCCAAGTGGATGACGGAGCGGCTGGATACCTGGCACGGCATCTACGGACCCTTATACGCCTTCCGCAAGAACTTCCCGGACAGGCGCCCCGCGAGCGTGGATATTTTCGGAGAGTTCGTCCGCAGCTATGCCGGAACGATCAACTCCGTCGATGACAGCGTTGGCGAGATATACAAAACGCTCGAGCAAATCGGCAAGCTCGATAATACGTTGTTTATCTTCACAAGCGACAACTCATTCCTGCTCGGCGAACACGGCATGATCGACAAGCGAACCATGCACGAAGAGAGCATCCGCGTCCCGCTGGTCGTCCGTTATCCCAGGCTCATCAAGCCGGGCACAGTCGTCAAAGAGCAGGTCCTGAATATCGACGTGGCTCCGTCGATAGTCGATATCTGCCGGGTTAGATCGCTCGGAGCCGTCCACGGCAAATCCTGGAGACAACTGCTCGAGGGCAACGCCAAAGGCTGGCGGGAATCCTGGCTCTACGAATACAACTACGAGAAACAGTTCCCCTACACGCCGAACGTGCGAGGCGTCCGCACGGATACGTGGAAATACGTCCACTACCCGCACGGCGACGGCGGCCCCGACCGCCACATGGCCGAGCTGTACAACCTCAAGGAAGATCCGAACGAAACCAGGAACCTGATTAACGACCCGAAATACACTTCCGTCGTCAGAGAGCTGAAGGCCGAGCTGGTTCGCCTGCTCCGCAAGAGCGGCGCCCTGCCCGACAAAATGCCCCTCGACGAAGGTGTGAAACTGGAGTTGCCGGAAGAATCGATTCGTTGAATTGAAAAAAGTCGATCGCAAAGAAACTCAAGAGTTCATACGAGACAATTTGTTTGGAGGTTTGCAATGAGTAACCAGGGTAAGAAAACTTCGAGACGGCGGTTTTTGCAGGGAACGGCGGGCGCCGCGGCGGCATTCACGATTGCGCCGCACTACGTGCTGGGAGGAAGGGCCGGCGCCGCTCCCAGCGACAGGCTCAATATCGCCCATATCGGCGTGGGAGGACGAGGCGGAGCAAGCGTCAACGGCACCAGCAGCGAGAACTTCGTCGCGCTGTGCGACGTCGATACAAGGCGGGCCGCCGCGAATTTTGAGAAATATCCCAGCGCCAAACGGTACACGGATTTTCGCAAAATGCTGGATGAAATGGACAGCAAAATCGACGCCGTCACGGTCTCCACACCGGACCACACGCACGCCATCGCCTGTATGGATGCGATCAGGCGAGGAAAGCACGTCTATTGCGAAAAGCCCCTGGCCCATTCCGTCCACGAGATTCGCGAGCTGATGAGAGCCGCGCGAGAACACAAGGTGGTGACACAATTGGGCAACCAGGGGCACTCGTTCGACACGATCCGGATGTTTTGTGAGTGGATATGGGACGGCGCCATTGGCAACGTCCACACGATCCACTGCGGCTGCCGGGCCGTCAACTCGGGCATCGACCAGTTGTCGCACATGAGCGAGAAGGAGGAGATTCCACCCGAGGTGGATTGGAACCTGTGGCTTGGCCCGGCCAGGCAGCGGCCCTATCATTCCTTCTACATGCCGGGGCGCTGGCGAGGCTGGGTCCCGTTCGGCAACGGCACCATCGGGGACTGGACCTGTCACGTAGTGGACCCCGTCTTTTGGGCGCTCGATCTGGGCGCTCCCAAGACGCTCCGGGCCGAGGTTGACGAGTACGACCCAAAGACGCAAGGCGACGCCTTCCCCAGGGGCGATATCATTACCTTCGAGTTCGCCGCCAAGGGCAAACGCGGACCCGTCACCTTACTCTGGCACAGCGGCACAAAGAAGATTCCGCCGGCGAAGGAGCTGGAGCCGGGTCGCAAGCCCGTCGAGACGGGGGCCTACGTCTATGGCGACAAGGGCGTCATCACGTACGGCTCGCACGGCGCCGGTAGCGTCCGGATCATTCCCGAACCGGCGATGAAGGCCTACGCGCGGCCCGATGAGACAATCCCGAGGGTCAAGAGTCATCACGACGACTGGCTCCGGGCCATCCGCGAAGGCCGCAAGGCCGGGTCCGACTTCTCCTACGGCGGACCGCTGACGGAAATCGCCATGCTCGGTGTTATCGCCCTGAAGATGCCGGGCATGAAGCTGGATTGGGACGGCCCGAACGCGCGCTTCACCAACTGTGACGAGGCGAACCAGTACGTCAGACCGCCCTACCGGGACGGCTGGACATTATAACTGAAAACGCAGACGAGCGGACACGGCGTTTCCTCGCCGCTCGCTTCCTGCGGGCCGGGTCACAGTCAATGACAACAAGGCCACCTTCGAGATGACGCGCCAGAGCATCGTCACTTTCTCGGGCAAGATCACCGGGTGAGGAGAATTGAACGAACACAAGCGTGCCGTGAGAAAGGCGGACAAGGACAAATGAAAAATTGCGGGAGTTCACAGGCTGCGACGATGGACAGACGCCGCTTCATGAAGCTTTCGGCCGGTGTGGTCTGCGGTCTTTCATCGGCCCGGGCCGTCTCGGCGAAACGCGCAGAGAAAACCCGCTCGAACCGCCCCAACGTTCTGCTTATCATCGCCGATCAGATGACACCGCGGCTGACCGGATTGTACGGCCATCCTGTTGTCAAGACGCCTCATTTGAATGCACTCGCCGAAAAAGGTGTTCGATTCGACGCCGCCTATAGTCCCTGCCCGCTCTGCACCCCGGCCCGCGCGAGCCTGCTGACGGGGAAGTATTCATCCGAGATCGGCGTGTACGACAATGCCGCTCCGCTGGCCTGCGACCAGCCGACGCTGTGTCACTACCTCAATCTGCTCGGCTATGACACGGTCCTGAGCGGCAAGATTCACTTCGTGGGGCCCGACCAGCATCACGGCTTCCGGAAACGACTCCTGCCCAACATTTATCCCACAGATTTCTCCTGGACGAAGTCGCGCGATCGTAAGATCCCCAAATCGCACGCTCGAAGCTATATCGGCGATTCCGTCCACGTGGGACGGTCGGACAGAAATGCCGAATTCGACGAACGCGCCCAGCGGCAAGCCCTGGACTATCTCGCTCAAAAGGGAACGGAAAAGCGACAGAACGCGTCTTATCAGCCGTTCTTTCTCTGCGTATCGTACAACTTTCCGCACGAACCTTTCTGGCCCCCAAAGACGTATTGGGACCTGTACGAAGGTGAACCTATTGAGATTCCCCGGTTGCCGCCGGATTTTGAGAAGAAGCACTCGGCCATGGACCGCTGGCTGAACCGGCATCATGGCGTTGACACAGTTGATTTGCAGGACCCGTCATCCCTGCGAAAACTACGGCGGGCGTATTACGCGCTTGTGACGTATATCGACGACAAGGTCGGCGAGCTGGTCGCCCGCTTGCAACAAGTCAATCTCAGGGACGATACGATTGTCATCTTCACCAGCGATCACGGCGACATGCTGTGCGAGAAAAACATGGTCCAGAAGCGGTGTTTCTATGAGCCATCTGCCCGAGTGCCGCTGCTCGTGGTCCGGCCGCGTGCCGCGATCCCGGCGCACATTTGCAGGACACCGGTCTCCCTGCTGGACATCATGCCTACAATCCTGGATTGGGCAGGCTATGAGGAATCTGAGCGTCTTGCCGTCGATGGCATGAGTCTCACTGCGCTTCTGGAAGGGCAGGAGCAGCTCAACCGTACGGTTTTCTCGGAGATGCACTCGGAAGGCGTGTACGCCCCCTGCTTCATGGTCCGCAGGGGCGCGTACAAATATATCTACATCCACGGGCACGACGAGCAACTGTTCGACCTTGAGAAGGACCCGGACGAGTGGAACAACATGGCAACCCGCGCGGACTGCGCTTCGATTCGAGAAGAGTTGAAAAGGTGCATCCTGAGCCGGTTCGACCCCGACCGAATCGAAAGACAGCTTCGAGACAGCCTGCAAAGACGTCTGTTTCTGATGAAGGCAATGGCAAAGACGGGTCAAGACTGGACCTTCGACCCCGATGAAACGCAATGACGAAGACACGTGTGCCGCATCCGGGCGACGGGTGGCGATTAGCGCTTTCGACCGCCGATTCGGTATCCAAATCGGCCTGTACTAAAACGGGAGGCGGCACTATAATCCCTGTAATTCTGTAGAACTCATCTTGAACCGGTGAATGGAGAGTAGAGACATGCTGAAAGACAGACTGAACAGATTTTGGAGTGTGTGTTTGGCAATAGGCCTGAGCGGCGCGCTGGCGTTCGGAGGCGACAGTTCAAAGAAGGTGAAAGTATTCATCTTGGCCGGGCAGTCGAACATGGAAGGCAAAGCAAAAATCGAACTGCTCGACTATCAGGCGAACCAGCCCGAAACGAGAGACTTCTTCAAGCATCTCAAGAAGGACGGCATGTGGGCGGTCCGGGACGACGTCTGGATTAATTTCCTCGACCGCAGGGGCAAGCTCACCGTGGGGTTCGGCTCGCCCAACCGCATCGGCCCGGAGCTGGAGTTCGGCAACACCGTCGGGGACCGTTTTGACGAGCAGGTGCTCATCATCAAGACCGCCTGGGGCGGCAAAAGTCTCGGCCGGGATTTTCGCCCTCCAAGCTCGGGCCTGCCCAGCGAAGAGAAGCTCCGGGAGATTCTCCAGAAAGCAAACGAGCAGAACAAGAAACGCAACAGGCCCGAAATAACTATCGAAGAAGTGAAAGACTCGTATGGCCACTTCTACCGGGAAATGCTCAATGAGATAAGCACCACTCTGGCAGAGCTGGGGACTCGTTTCCCGGACTACAAGGGCCAGGGCTACCAGATCGCCGGCTTCGTCTGGTTCCAGGGCTGGAACGACATGTTCGACCCGGATTTTCTGGAGAACTACGGCCTGCACATGGCCAACTTCATCCGCGACGTTCGAAGGGACCTCAAGAGCCCCGGTTTGCCCTTCGTCATCGGGCAGATGGGCCAGAATGGCCCGGACGGCGCCAGTGACAAAATGAAGAGGATCAAAGACGCCCAGGCGTCGATGGAGGCCATCCCCGAATTCAAAGGCAACGTGAAAGTCGTCAGGACGGACGTCTTCTGGGACCTCAAGGCGGCCGCCCTGGTCGATAAATGGCGCGAGCACGTCGATGAATGGAACAAGGTCGGCTCGGACATGGGCTATCACTACCTCGGAAGCGCCCTGACGTTCTCGAAAATCGGCAGGGCTTTTGGAGAGGCGATGCTGGAATTGATGACGGCGGGGAAATAGGGACCAACCGGCTGCCCAAGAGGCCCGTTGCGGAGCCAATAAGACGAAAACGGCGGCCCAATCGCCGCGAGTACTCGCCGATGTAAAATCAGCCGCTTTTTTCGGACTTTTTTCTTGATAAAGGGCTGCTAATCTGGTATGAATAAGACAGGTTGGGCAAAGAGTAAACGGTGTCTGGCCAGAAACACCGGCTGCCTGTTCGTGTGGAGGAGAAGTGGAAGCCTGGAGCCCCGGGCGGACGAGTTACCGGGGCCGCTCGAAGGAAGGAGTTGACACCAATTCGCTGAGAGATTTCTTTTGCAGTCAAAATTACTTTCATTCTTGTAGGAGGAATATTATGGCTGGGAAATTGAAACACTTTGCAGTGGTCTGTGCGCTCGCGGCGCTGCTCGTGGCAGTCAGCGGGACGACGCAGGCCAACTGGTTCGAGACCTTTGACGGCGAACAGCTCGATCTGCCAGCGTGGCAGTTCCATGTCTTTCCCGAAGCAACTAAGACCTTCACCCATACGATCAAGACCGAATCGAATGGCAACAAATACCTGAGCTTGGACGAGACGGTTTCATACAATCTGGATGGGGGAAGCTATGGCTCCGGATTCGGCATGGGCTTTGGTTCAAATGAAGAGTTTACTGACGTTCGCGTCGGAGCGGTGGTCAATGTCACTGGTGATGCCTCTCGGAACTACTGCGGTCTCGGGGCACGGACAACCTACATCATCGACGACGGTTCGCTAACTCAGTTACCAGGCTCATTAGTTGTGCTGGCGACTTACTTGATGCACATCAACTGGGAAGAGGGGCCGGCCAATCTGAGTATTGACATCGAGAAAGTTGTCATGATGGAAAACATCATGAGAAACGAGGAAGATCTCGGTTTGGAGCTTCACGTACCGGGCCTCGACCACGCAAGAAGCTACTATGCTGAGATGGATATCCTCGGCTCAGACCCGGTGTACCTCACCGGCAGTCTTTACGAGTACAAAGGCGGCCCACTCGTGGCGAGGACCGCGACAATGGTGGACACTAACGGTAACGACCCGTGGGAAGAAGATGAAGGCAGCAATGCGCCCTTCCTGAGCGGCTCGAGCGGCATCTTCGCGCAGCATGAACATAATTTGAGATTGGAGGAGCCCCCCGGCTACCACTGCACCTTTGACGATGTCTTCTCGGTTTCCGACGGCCCGGCCGCGGTCAATCCCAGCCCGGCGGACGGCGCAACCGGCGTGTCGGTAAATGCAGCTCTCAGTTGGATCGAGGCGGCCTTTGCAACCGGGCGCGAGGTGTGGCTGGGCACACCCGGAGCGATGAAAAAGATCGCTACCCCGACGGGTAAGACTTATACGGCCGGACCGCTCGAATTCGGCCAGACGTACCAATGGCGCGTCGATCAGGTCGGTCCTTCGGGTACCGTCACCGGCCATACCTGGACGTTCACGACGGCCGAGTGCCTGGCCATTGAGGATTTTCAGTTATATGGCAACGATGCGGATCTAAGGGCTGCGTGGGTGGATAACATCGAAGAGGTCGGTATCGAGTACGTCCTGCTTGCCGCGGACACCGCGGGCAACAAAACGATGCGCTTCGAATTCCAGAATCAGTATCCGCCTTACTTCACGGAGGCGACCCGGACGTTTGCCACGCCACAGGACTGGACCCAACTGGGCGCTGAGGCGCTATCGCTGGCCTTTGTCGGGGATGACAGCAACGTCGAGCACCCGATGTACCTGAAAGTAGAGGATGCCGCCGGCCACAGCGCGAAGGTGGAGCACCCATTCACATACGCATGTGAATCGGAGTTGTGGCAGGATTGGACCATAGCGCTGGCGAACTTCAGCACCGGTGGCGTCGATTTGACCCGCGTCAAGAAGTTCACCATCGGCCTGGGCGACGGGCAGGATTCCGGCCAGGCGGCTGAAGACAAAGACGGCATCTACATTGATGACATAAAGCTATGCCCGGCCCGGTGCTTTAATCCGCAGCAACTGGATTTGCGCGGCGATTTGAACGGCGATTGCAGGGTGGATATCGAAGACCTTCTGATCCTGATGGACAACTGGCTCAATGACGGACTGTCCGCCGTACCGTAATCGGCGGCGCTGCAAGGCCGGAGCGGTCTGCGATTGTGTGTGTAACGCCGGGGCCCGCACGGCCCTTCGCCTTGAAATGTTCGTGTGCGATATCCTGGCCACCTCGTAGGGGCAACCCTATGTGGTTGCCCGACTCATAGGGCGGCCACGTGGGGTCGCCCCTACTCACTCATGACTTGCGTCAATGCCGCGAGTGTAAGCTCGATATCTTCGGCGGTGATCCCGTAGTGGGTGACCGCCCTCATACGGGCCGGCGAGACCTGCAGGATTTTGATCCCCCGGTCGGCAAGCTTGGCTACGAGGGTCCCGGCATTGAGCCGCCCGCCGGCCAGAGTAAAATAGATGATATTCGTCTGTACCCGTTCGAGGGCAATCGACAATCCGGGTATGCGGGCGATTCCTTCAGCCAGGTGCCGCGCGTTTTCGTGGTCTTCGGCCAACCGGTCCACCATCTGCTCGAGGGCTGTGATCCCCGCCGCGGCAATGATCCCGCACTGCCTCATGCCGCCGCCCAGCACTTTGCGGTTACGGCGCGCCTCGGCGATGAATTCGCGCGAACCGCATATCAGCGAGCCGACCGGCGCCGAAAGTCCCTTCGACAGGCAGAAGCTCACCGAATCCACATCACGGGTCAGCACCGTGACATCCAGGCCCAGGGCCACGGCGCCATTGAATATCCGGGCACCGTCGAGGTGCACTCGCAGTCCCCGCTCGCGGGCCAGCTCCGCCACGGTTTGGGTGTACTCGGGCGTCAGGGCCGAGCCGTCGCAGCGATTGTGCGTGTTCTCCAGGCAAATCAGGCGGGTTCGGGGGAAATGCACGTTATCGCCGCGAATGGCCGCTTCGATATCCTCCAGCCGCATCGTGCCGTCGGGCTGGTTGGCGAGGGTGTGGGGGTGGATGCCGCCTACGGCCGACATGCCTCCGGCTTCGTAGAGAAATGTATGCGACCGGTCGCCCAGGATGACCTCTTCGCCCCGCCTGCAATGGCTCAGCACGCACACAAGGTTTGCCATCGTCCCACTGACGACCAAGAGGGCCGCTTCTTTTCCCATGCGCTCGGCGGCCATTTCTTCAAGGCGTTTGGCCGTCGGGTCCTCACCGAAGACGTCGTCGCCCAGCTCGGCGCGATAGATGGCCTCCCGCATGGCCGGCGTCGGAAGCGTCACGGTATCGCTGCGAAGATCGATCGTTTTCATTTCGCTACAATACCAAATCCCATTGCCGATTGTCGAGTGTCGATTTTCGATTTCTACCCCGGGCATGGCACGCCTAAATCGACAATCGGCATTCGTAAATCGGAAATCAGTGCGGCTCGCTGTGGCAGACCATACGCACTGATGAGCCTTGCGGGGGAAGGTGGGGGAAACGTACTTCAAAACGCTTCAAGCTCTGGCCCCGGCCCGTGACGTGCGCCGGGACGCAGATGTCCGGCGTCCGCGAGTCGTTCAGAGTGCGCCCATCCGGCGAGAGGACGGTAATATCCACGTGGGCCCTTATGGGAAGGCCGACGTGGTCGTGCCGGGTCAGGACGCCGGCTATGACGAAACCCTCCTTGTCCTTGTAGGCGCTGCTCCAGGCGATGCCGACTTTTCCCGCCGCGTGCGGTTCCAGAGTAAGCATACCGGCTTCGACAAGATCGATACGGTTGACCGTACAGCCCGAGATAATCGAAGTCGTTACGACAAGCAATAGCATGGCTCGCTTAACAAAACGTTTTGTGTTCATAAGGAGTTCTCCTACTGTTCAACGGGACTGGGTACTGCTTTGTCCGCGTTGAACAGGACATAGAGGACAGGAAGTATGACCAGCGTCAGAGCGAGGGACGTTATGAGTCCGCCGAAGATGACTGCCACGAGAGGCTGCTGGATTTCGGAGCCTGAGCCGGTGGCGTAAAGCATTGGCAGAAGCCCCACAAGTGTCGTTAGAGTGGTCATCATCAGCGGGCGCACCCGCAGCCGGCACGCTTCAAAAACGGCCTCAGTGACGGTCCTGCCGCGTTTGCGAAGCTGGTCGAAGAAGCTGACCAGGACCAGGCCATTCTCAACAGCGACTCCCAGCAAAGCGATGAAACCGACGGATGCGGCAACGCTAAGGTGCATGTTCAAGAAGTAAATAGCCAGAATGCCACCGACGACGGCAAAGGGCAGGTTTGTCAAAATGAGCATCGAGCTTCGGATGGAATTCAGGGAGCCGAACAACATGACAAAAACCAGCAGTAGCGCTACGGGCACGACGATTTTCAGCCTCGCCATGGCTCGCTGCTGATTCTCGAACTGTCCGCCCCATGCCAGCCTGTAGCCGGCGGGCAGGCTCGCCTCCACACCGGTAAGTTTGCGCCGGGCTTCTTCCACGAAACTGCCGATGGCCCGGCCCCTGACGTTGCATTCGACGATAAGCCTTCTGCCGGAATCTTCACGGCTTATCTGGGCCGGGGCCTCGACCTCCTCAATTACGGCCAGCTCTCCCAGCGGAACATTGTAGCCCAGCGGAGACCGCACCAAAAGCTGCTCGATCGCCTCTATATCGTCCCGCTTGCCGGCCGGAAACCGCACCTGTACGGCGAATCTCCTTTGTCCCTCAAAAACGGTGGTCGCCACTTTGCCTGCTATGGCCGTCTCGACGAGCAAATTGATATCCTCGATGTTGATCGCATGCCGGGCCGCGGCTTCGCGGTCGGGCCGGATCTCAATCTGAGAAAACCCGGAGAGCTGTTCGATCTTGACGTCGCGGGCCCCCTCAATGCCGGCCAGAATCGGCGCGGTGCGTTCAGCCGCCTGGGCAAGAACGTCAAGGTCATCACCAAATATCTTTATGGCCACGTCAGACTTGATGCCGCTGATGAGCTCGTTGACGCGCAAGGCAATCGGCTGAGAAAAGGCGGGCCTTATTCCCGGGACGACAGCCAGCTCCTCGCTTATGGCCTGCACGATTTGCTCCTTTGAACGGCCCGAGGTTTTCTCATAATCCGGCTCGAACATGATCAGAAGGTCCGTTTGCTCGGGTCCCATAGGGTCTTCGGCGATCTCGGCCCGGCCGGTCTTGGAAACGACCGTGGCGATCTCCGGGAACCTGGCAAGAAGCCGGCGTTCGATCTCGGTGGATTGCTCGGCAGAGCCCTCGGTGCTGGCCGTGGGCAAACGCACAATATTTATCGCCACCGCTCCTTCGTCGAGCGGCGGAAGGAATTCCGTTCCGATCCGTGGCAGCACCGAGAATGCCCCCACCATGAGAGCCGCCGCCACAGCCACAGTCACCCAGCGTCCCCGCAACGCGAGGGAGAGGACGGGCGTATAGATCGCGTGGATGATACGAAGCAGAGGGTTCTCCCGCGTCCCGGGAGCGGAACGCTTGATCAACAGCGATCCCAAAACCGGGACGATCGTCAGTGAGACCACCAGCGAGCCAACCAGGGCAAAACAGATCGTCAGGGCCAGCGGCCTGAACATCTTGCCCTCCATCGCCTGCAATGTAAAGAGCGGCAGAAAAACCACCACAATAATCAGGATGGAAAACATGACCGGCCGCGCCACCTCACGCAGGGCTTCAGAGGTGATGGCAATCCTCGACAGGCTCGATTCGGCGTTATCCTGTATATGCCTGGCGATGTTTTCAGTGACAACGATCGCGCCGTCCACGATCATTCCAATGGCTATGACCAGGCCGCCCAGGCTCATCAGGTTGGCCGTGACGCCTTGCCAGTCCATCAGGATGAAGGCGGCCCCGGCGGTCAGCGGCAGCGAGACGGCAACCGTCAGCGCGGCCCGAAGGTCCCACAAGACGACAAACAGCACCAAAATGATGAGCAGGATCCCCTGGCCGAGGGCGGTTGAAACCGTTCGAATGCACGCCTGGATGAGACTCGTCCGGTCGTAGAACGGGCAGATTCTCACGCCGGCCGGCAGAGATTTCTGAATCTCCGGGATCTCCGCACGAACGCGGTCCACGACGCGCTTGGAATTGCTGCCTTTGAGCATGATAACCATGCCGCAGACGGCTTCTCCCTGTCCGTCTTTGGTGACGACGCCGTTTCTGGTTTGGTGGCCGGTCCGAATCTCAGCAATGTCCCTGAGATAGACCGGCGTGCCTTCCTCGGCCTTGAGTACGATCTTTTCGAGATCGGCAATACCCTGGACCAGCCCCTTGGCGACCACGTTGAACTGTTCCCAGTCCCGGACAACAAAGCCGCCGGGAGCGTTCGCATTGTTCGCCTCAAGCGCGTTCAGGACGTCTTTGACTGAAATTCCGTATTTCAACAGAAGGGCCGGATCGGGAATCACGTGGTACTGCTTGACGAATCCGCCGAAGCTGTTGACCTCGTTGACCCCGGGCAGTCGCCGCAACTGGGGATTGACCACCCAATCCTGAATCGTCCTCAAATCCATCAGGTCGCATTGGCTCCGGACCAGGGCGGCGCCGCATTCGGGGCACTGCCCTGCCGTACGCGACCAAACGTGGTTGTGCTCGGCGCAGTAATAGCCGGCCTCAATCACGTATTGATAGATCTCCCCGAGCCCCGTAGAAATGGGTCCTAATTCGGGCTCGACCCCGTCGGGCAATTCATCTCTCACCTGGGCCAGACGCTCAAATACCACCTGTCTGGCAAAATAAGTATCGACATCGTCTTCAAATATGACAATCACTTGAGAAAGGTCTGTTTTAGAAAGGGATCGCACCTGTTTGACACCCGGCAGCCCCCCCATATCAACCTCAATGGGAAATGTTATAAGCCTTTCTACTTCTGCCGGGGTAAGGCCCGGAGCTTCGGTCAAGATCGTAACCTGCTGATTCGTCACGTCGGGAAAAGCATCTATCGGCAGATGATTCCAGGCGATAACTCCGCCTCCCAGCAATGCCGCCGCCGCCAGGACAATCAGAAGCCTTTGGTGCAGGATGAAGTGCAGCGATTTTTCCAGCATGGGCCTTGTTCCTTCCTTTAGTCCGCGCAACCGGCGCCCATTTTCTCTCTCAGGATATCGCTCTTGAGCATGAATGCGCCGCGAGCGACGACCGTAGTCCCCGGCGACAGACCATCGAGCACCTCAACAACGCCCCCCTGATTCTTTCCCACTCGCACGTCTTGCCGCATCCACAAATCATCCTTCAAGTGCTGGAAGACGAAGGTCTTTCCCTCGTCGGAAACGACGGCGCTGGAGGGAACCATCGTTATGCTGCCTTCCAGAGGAACGCATATTTCCACTTCGGCGAACATCCCAGGCTTGAGCTTGCGTTCTTCATTCCTGACCTGGACGCGGACCTTGACGGTGCGTGTGTGCTCATCGACCCGGCTGCCGATAAGGTCAACGACCCCGTCGAAGGCTTCCGCTTCAAAGGCCTTTATGCGTACCTTCGCGGCGACTTTCCGGCCCGACGCAAGCCGGTCGTGAAGGAGCGCGAGGTCCTTTTCATACAGATCGCACCAGACCCAGACGCCCGACAAGTCCGCTATCGTGTAGAGGCTCCTGGCGGTCTCCACCAGGGCTCCGGCGGAAACATCCTGGGCGATGATCGTGCCGGCCTGCGGCGCGCGCAACAGAAGCTCGGCGAATTGACCATTGGCTTCTTCGTCTTTGATCGCGTCGATTTGCTCTGTGCCAAGCCCGAACAGCCGCAACCTTTTTTCCGCCGCAGCGTAGTAGGCTTGAGCAGCCTTCAGCTCGTTCAAAGCAACTTGATAATCGGCCTTGCTGCTGACTTGCTTGGCATGGAGCTCCTTTTCCCGCTCGAACGTGGCGGTTGCCAGCTCCAGACGCGCCTGGACCTGAAGAAATTCGGCTTTCGCCTGCCCCAGGTCCGCCGAGTGAATCACGGCCAGCACCTCCCCTTCTGTAACGTCCTGACCCAGCAGTTTCTCAACTCGTCTTACCTGGCCGCCGCCGGTTGGCACTACATCGACCGCTTTTGTCTGGTCCAACTCAACCTGTCCCACGAGCTTCAATGTGTTCGTTCGCGCCACGCTTTGAACCGAAACGGTTTCGATCAATGCCTCAGCCAGCGAAGGCTCAAGCTTGACCACACCCATCTCATACCGGCATTCGTTGCAGTCGATGGTGTGCAAGCCGTGCTCGCACATCTGTTCGTCGGTCTGACGTTCGTGCTCATCGGGCACGGTGCTGCCGGCCGCAACGGGGCCGGCCGGACCGAAATGAAGATTCCCCGTGAACCAGAGGATCGCCCCGGCAAGAACAACGAATACGAACAACGCCGTGCCGAAATTACCGGCATTTCGCAAGACAGAACTTCTACTTCGATGGTTTTCTTTCGACATGATAACTTTCCCTTATTCGCCCTGCCGAGCGTTCGCGTCCCGATCACCCGGTACTGTGCTGAGGTCCCGCCCGACCAGGCGTTCAACGTCGGCTTTGGCAATATGGTATGATCTCAGCGCCTCGATGTACTGCGCCTTTACTTCAAACAAGGTTCGCTGGGCGTCCAAAAGCTCGAGATAATCCAGT
>DATKWR010000869.1:0-3983 GCA_035529475.1 Sedimentisphaerales bacterium
TCCGAGACCGTTATGGACGACCGCGATCCGCGAACGGGCGAGAATCTGCAAACAAGAATCCAGCAGAAGAAGATGCCCGTCGCGCAGCCGGACCTGCTCTCGTGCGATGGCCAGTTCGTCTATATGAGGTCTCAGCGTTTCAACCTGGATGGGCAGCGCGCCGTCATCGATCCCGAGAATCAGGCCGACCAGGGGGGCGAAGGGACGCACCTGTTCTGCCCGACGGGATTTCTGGATGACTCGTGGTTCCACCGGACCTATTGGATTTATGGCAAGAACGCAGGCGAGGGCTGGGCCGAATGGCCCGTCCCAGCGTGGTACGTCCCAGCCGGACGAATTCTCGCCTTTGACGATAGCTATGTCTATGGCTATGGCCGGCACCCGAAGTACCTGTGCAATTCATCGGTGCTGGAATACCGGCTCTTCGCGGCGGATAAGGCGCTCGATCCCGAGCGGGCCGAAATAGTCCGCAAAGCAAAAATCCCGCAGAACATCACCAACTGGAAGAGCCGCGCCGAGCGTCCGGAGTCGGAGCTCAGCGCCGTGAATCGCAAATGGCTGATTGAGAAGCCGGAGCTGATCGCACGGGCTATGGTCCTCGCCGGTCAGACGCTGTTTGTCGCCGGGCCGCCGGATGTTGTCGATGAGGAGCAGATTTGGGGCCACACGCTCGAACCCGAAGTGCAGGCGAAACTCAGGGCACAAAGCGCCGCTCTCGACGGGCAGCAGGGTTCTTTGCTCTGGGCCGTCTCGGCCTCGGACGGGCAAAAACTGGCCGAGTACACACTTGAAAGCGTGCCGGCCTGGGACGGCATGGTCGCAGCCAATGGGCGGCTCTACCTGGCGATGAAGAATGGCCGCGTGGTGTGCATGGCGGCTCAATAGCCAAAATGACGGCGATGGGAAAGATGATGGGTAATTCGATGATAACCAGAAGGCGATTTCTGACGACAACTGCGGTGGCGGGAGCCCTTGGCTGGACAGCCCGGGATAGTCTCGCACAAGAACGAGTGCTCTCTCTGCTCAAGAGCCAAGGGGACCCGGCCTCTGCGTCCGGGGCAAACGTGCTATTCCTTGTCGTTGACGATTTGAATCTTACTCTTGGCTGCTACGGCCATCCCATCGTCAAATCTCCCAACATCGACCGGCTGGCCTCACGAGGCGTTCGTTTCGACCGCGCGTACTGTCAGTTCACGGTCTGCAATCCGAGCCGGACGTCTTTTCTTACGGGGCTCAGACCCGATTCGACCGGCGTTTTCGACAACAACACCCCGTTCCGCTCGAAGCTGCCGGATGCCGTGACCCTGCCTCAGTTGTTCCGCAATCACGGGTACTTCACCGCGCGCGCAGGGAAGATTTTCCACGCGGGCAAAAACACCGATGACCCGAAGGCATGGGACCTGACATCCGACCCGAGAGGCACGCCGCTGGGCAGCAAGGGAGAAGGCAGAAACCTCACCGGAGGCCGGGTTCAATGGTGTCGGTGGCTCGCCGCCGAAGGCAGTGACGAGGACCAGCCGGATGGCCGGATTGCCGCCGAAGCCGTTGGGCTGCTGGAACAAAAACGCAGCGCCCCGTTTTTTCTCGCCGTCGGATTTCACAAGCCGCACGATCCGTTTGTCGCCCCGAAGCGCTACTTCGACCAATACCGGCTCGATCAATTCGAGCCCCCGCGGGACCCGGCGGACCGCTCGCCGGAGCTTCCGCAGGCAATCGGCAGTAGCTGGAAAACCGAGTTCGACAAGTTCACCGACCTGGAGCGGCGGGAATTCACGCGCGCCTACTACGCCGGCATTTCCTTCATGGACGCCCAGGTAGGCAAGATTATGGCGGCTCTTGATCGCCTGAAGCTCTGGGACAATACGACCGTTGTGCTGTTCGGCGACCACGGCTACCACCTCGGCGACCGAGGCTGGTGGAACAAGAATACGGTATTCGAATCATCCGCCCGGGCGCCTCTGATTGTCGTGACGCCGAAAATGAAACGCAAAGGCGCGAGTTGCTCCGGGATTGTCGAATTCGTCGATATCTACCCAACATTGGCCGGCTTGCATGGGCTGGCCGCGCCCGCCAACCTTGCTGGAACAAGCTTCGAGCGTTTACTGAAAAACCCCGAGCTGCCCGGCAAGCAGATGGCGTTCACGCAGGTACAGCGAGCAAGTATCGCCGGACGCTCGGTGCGCACCGAACGCTGGCGCTACACGGAATGGGACCAGGGCAAGCAAGGCGTCGAGCTGTACGACCACAGCAACGACCCGGGCGAATATTACAATCTTGCCCGCGACTCTCGATACACACAGACGATCGAAGAGTTGAGCCAAGCGCTGCGACAGCACATGCGATAGCAAAGGCGATGCGAGAAGGGAGCAAGCCGGATATGATTCAGGACCTCACGCGAAGAAGTCTTCTGAAACAATCCGCCGCGGCAATGCTTGGGACGATGGGTGGCAGCCTCAAAGCCGCAGGCTTTGGGGATGGTGCGCGCCCGCAAAGGCGGCCTAACATCATCATGTTCATTTCCGACGATCATGGGATAGACTTCGTCGGCTGCTACGGCAACAAGGACATGCAGACCCCGAACATCGACGCTATGGCGCGAGACGGCGCGCTCTTTACGAACATGTTCGCTGCGTCGCCGACGTGTGCGCCGTCGCGTTCGGTCCTGTGGACGGGGCTTTACCCCGCCCGCAACGGGTGCATGGGAAACCACACGATATGCCGGGACGATATTACCGCCCTGCCGACCTACTTGCGAAAGCTGGGTTATCGCGTCGCCCTGATGCACAAGTTTCACGCCAAGCCCAGGGAAATCTTCAATTTCGAATACATCGAGGCTAAACTGCCTCCCCGCCCCGAGCGTCACCGAACGTATCGGATGGAAGGTCTGGATACGAACGTGGTCGATGAGTTTCTGGCCGAACACGCTCAGAGCCGGGCCGATACGCCTCTGTGCCTGATCGTGGCCGACAGCAGCCCGCATGTGGTCTGGGAGCCCAACCAGAACTACGACCCTGCAAAGATCCATCTGCCCCCCTTCATCGTCGATACCGAGCTGACTCGAAAGGCGATGACCAATTACTTCCAGGACATTATGACCATGGACAAACGGCTCGGGCTGGTCCGAGCTTCGCTAAAGAAGCACGGCTTCGAGAAAAACACCCTGTTGATCTACACCACAGACCAGGGCGCGGAATGGCCGCACTGCAAATGGACGGTCTATGACACCGGCCTTCACGTGCCCTTTATCGCCGTCTGGCCGGGCACGATCAAGCCGGGATCGGTTTTCCAGGCGATGATCTCATTCGTCGATATGACGCCGACCTTCATCGATATCGCCGGCGGACAGCAGCCCGACGGAATCGACGGCAAGAGCTTTCTGAATGTGCTGTCGGGCAAGGCCATGACCTTCCGCGAGGTAATCTTTGCCACCCATACGCGCGATGGCAACATGAACGTTTTTCCCCAACGCTGCGTTCGGGACAGCCGCTACAAGTACGTTTTGAACCTGAATCCCGAAAACCTCTGGACGACGCACTTTACGAAGGTTCCCGGTATCCCTGAAAGCCACAAAGAGGTCTGGGACACGTGGGTGGAGAAAGCCAGAACCGACCCCCAGACGGCCAAGCTGGTCGATACCATCGAACATCACCCGGCCGAAGAATTGTACGATTTGCAGGCCGACCCCTATGAGCTGAGCAACATCGCCGGCAAGCCCGAAGTGGCCGCTATTCTCGCCAAAATGCGGCTCCAGCTTGAAGACTGGATGATCTCACAAATGAACGCGGCCATGCTGCCCTCGCGGCCAATCATGTGAAAGCAGACACACGAATGACTCTGCGGATATTCACGATTGGCCACTCAAACCTTCCCTTCGAGCAGTTCGCGGCGCTGCTGAAAGAATTCGATATTCGCCTGGTTGTGGATATCAGGCGCTATCCTTCCTCGCGGAAGTTCCCGCATTTCAATCGGGCCGCTCTGCGCGA
>DATKWR010000870.1:0-4698 GCA_035529475.1 Sedimentisphaerales bacterium
GATATAATCAAGACGACGACAAGCAATTCCACAAGCGTAAATGCCTTCCTGTTCCTGTTTTTGCGCTTCATTTTGCCACCTTTAAATAACTATATAGTGAATTGTACCGTTTGAACCGGCCTGCGAATCAGCGTCCGAGCACTCCGCCGCCAAGCTGCATCATGACGATGGGCAGCAGCGTCGCCGCAATAATAAAGCCAATGACCACCGCCAGCAGCAATATGAGCAACGCCGGAAAAATCGACATGAACCGGTTGATGGCCGCGTCCGCCTCGGCGTCGAAGGTGTCAGCGGCGTTGAGCAGCAGCTCGTCAAGCTTTCCCGTCTGCTCGCCCACGGCGACAATCTGCACCAGCAGCGGCGGGAAATACCCCGACGCTTCCAACGGGTCGGCCACCGGCTCGCCCCGCTTGACTTTCTCCGCCACGACGTCGATTTCCCTGCCCAACAGCTCGTTTCCAAGTGTATCACGAACGACCTTCAGCGCCTCCAGAATCGTCACGCCGCCCATCGTCAGCGCCCCAAGCGTTCGTGCAAACCGGCCCACGGAGATCGTCCGCAGAACCGAACCTAAAATCGGAATTCTCAACAGGAACGTATCGTACTGGAGCCGGCCCTCGTTCTTGATCCATTCTCTCAGGTAATAGAGCCCCGCTATCATCCCGGCCAGAACAATCCAGCCAAAAAACGTCGTAAACAGACCTTTCACAAAACCGCTGAGCCCCATGAGTATCTTCGTCGGCAGCGGAAGCACCGACAGGTCGGACCCCAAAGAGCCTATGATCTTCGGCAGGATCAGGGTCATCACCAGGGTCACCGACACAAGTCCGAGCACCAGAACGAAAGCAGGATACGCGGACGCATTCTTCATATTCGTCTTGATTTTCTCTTCCCGGACCAACATCTCCGCCAACTGCGCCGAGGTCTGCTCGATGATTCCGCCGGTCTCACCGACTCTTATCATCGAAACATACAAAGGGCTGAATACCGTCTTATGCTTGGCCAGCGCGTCGGAGAGGGACTGGCCCGAGCTGACGTTATTGGAAAGGTCCCCCAGCAAGTCCCTTGTCGCCGCCTTGTGCTGCTGCTTGCGAATAAGCTCCAGCGCGGTAAACAGCGGCAGTCCCGCCCGCAGAGCCGTGCTGAGCTGGGTCGTGATGGCCAGCACGTCTTTGCTGGTGACCCTGCCCGAACGAAACCGCAGGAATTGGCCCACGTCCGGGGCTGCCTTCGCGCCTTTGTCGCTTTTTCGGCCGGCCTCTTCGGCCAGCTCCGTGACGAAATGGCCTTCACTGGAAAGCGACGCGACGGCCGCCCGGCGATCTACGGCCTCGACCGTGCCCGCCACGTGTACACCGCTGCGGTCTACCGCCTTATAGGAAAAATAGCCCACTGTTGGTCACTCACCTTTCGTATCTCAACTTGCGCTCGAGATTCCGCTACACGTCTTAGTCGTCTTCCGTGATGCTCTTGGCAACTCGGAAGATTTCCTCGGGAGTCGTTTCCCCCTCCAGGACCTTGGTGAGACCATCGTGCACCATGCTGATGTGATCCGCCGGGGCTGCTCTGATAATCTGTTCGGTGGTCGGCCTTGTTGCGATCAACTCCCGCAGCGTGCTGGTTATCCTGAGCAATTCATATATTCCAGTCCGTCCGCTCGTCCCGGTTTGGCCGCAGTCGTTACACCCGCGACCGTGATAAAATGTCGTGGTCGGCTCAATCGTCATCGAGCCGTTCAGGCTCTTAATCAGATTCGCGTCGGGCTTGTACGGCTCTTTGCACTTCGGGCAAATCCTGCGCACGAGTCTTTGAGCCAACACCGCCTCCAGCGAGCTGGCCAGCAAAAACGGCTCAACGCCCATATCGAGCAATCGGCTCACTGCTCCGGCAGCGTCGTTGGTATGAAGCGTCGAGAAAACCAGGTGGCCCGTCAAAGCCGCGCGGATCGCGATTTCGGCCGTTTCCCGGTCGCGGATTTCACCCACCATGACGATGTCCGGGTCGTGCCGGAGGATATGGCGAAGGCCCGTCGCAAACGTCAGCCCTCGCTTCGGATTGACCGGCATTTGGTTGATCCCCTCAAGCTGATACTCGACGGGGTCTTCGATCGTGATCATCTTCAGGGTAGGCGTGTAGATTTTGTTCAGGGCCGCATAAAGCGTGGTCGTCTTGCCGCACCCGGTCGGCCCCGTGACCAGGACGATCCCATTCGTCCGTCGCAGGATCTTACTGAAACCTTCCAGGCACTGATCGTTCATTCCGAGGTCGTGAAGCTCCATCAGCGAGGCCGTTTTGTCCAGGATTCTCAGCTCAATGGATTCGCCGTACACCGTCGGGACCGTCGAGACACGAAGATCGACGCGCCCGCGCTTGCCCGCAAATTCGATATGCCCGTCCTGCGGGACGAAACGCTCGGCGATATTCATGTTGGCCATAATCTTCAGTCGCGAAAGAATCGCCGCCTGAAGCCGCTTTGAAGAAGGGGTCCGCTCGACGAGCAGACCGTCGATTCTATATCTGATCTTGACTTCGTGCTCGAACGGCTCGATATGAATGTCGCTGGCCCGGGTGTCAATCGCTTCGAGGATGATCAGGTTCACGAGATTCACGAGGGATGGCTCTCTGGCTATTTCCTGCAGCTTGGCCGGCGAGTAATCCCCGTTGCCCAGCTCCGATTCCTCCGCCACCCGCTGCTCTTCGGGAACCAGGTCGTCCAGCATCCTGGCCACCTGACTGCCGTAGAACTTCATGATCGCGTATTCCATCTCCTTCGGGTCGGCGTAGCACCGCCGCACCGAGCAGCCGGTCACCAGCCGCAAATCCTCCAGAACCTGCGGCTGGAAGGGGTCCGTCACCGCGATTATCAAACGCCCGTTTTCACGCCGCAAAGGCAGAATATTGTATCGACTTACCAGGTCGGCGGGCACGAGGTTGATAATCTCCCCGCTTATCGAAATGCTGGCCAATTCGACCTTCTCGATCCCCGCCTGCAACGCAAGGGCCTCGTTCAACTGAGCTTGTGTTACGTATCCAAGATTAACCAGAATCTCGCCAAGGCGCTTGTGCTCGACCTTCTGTTCTGCAAGCGCAAATTCGAGGTGCGCCTGGTCCAAATATGCTTTTTCGCAAAGCAACTCGCCCAGTTTCTTCTTTCTGTTCGTATATGTCTCCAAATCTGTTTCTCCAGTCCACAGGATGTCTCACGCCGTTGCATGGCAGTCAAACTGTTTACTATATGAAATCCAACAACTTACATCAAGCCACGCGCTGGGATAATTCCCATTGAGGCTTGCACCTGTACGGTGCCCACCACAACCCACGACTAACCGCTCAGACGCTCGATAATCCCGTTTTGTTACAAAAAAATGCTATTTTAGTACTAAAAACCTTCAAACCGGGGCACCACACCCCGGCCGGCCTGTCTGGCCTTCTTCTCGGACTCTTCGGCAGAATCACCATTTTCAGAATAAATATTTGCCTTTTTTTCGCCCCACCCCCAAAAAGGTCTTTAATTTGACGGGTGAAGCAGTTCCTGGTATCTTATGGCCGGAAAGTGCGATGCCGATGAGTGATGTGACCCGAATCCTAACAGCAATCGAGCACGGCGACGCCAAAGCCGCAGATGAGCTGCTTCCGTTGGTCTATGAAGAGCTGCGCCGCCTGGCCGCCCGGAGAATGTCGCAGGAGCAGCCCGGCCAAACTCTCCAGGCAACGGCCCTCGTTCACGAAGCATACATCAGGCTGGTCGGTTCCGAGTCCCATAATTGGAGCAGCCGGACCCATTTCTTCGCCGCGGCGGCCGAGGCCATGCGCCGTATACTCATCGAGAATGCCCGACGCAAACAACGCTGCAAGCACGGCGCCGACTACCGCAGAGTTGATCTCGACGATGCAGACGTTGCCGTTGAAGACCCTTCAACCGACCTTATCGCGTTGGATGAAGCGCTGGCCAAACTGGCCCAGGAGGACCGCCCGGCGGCTGACCTGGTCAAAATGCGTTACTTTGCGGGTCTGAGCCTCAACGAAGCAGCAGCGGTCCTCGGCATATCCCGCCGGACCGCCGACAGATACTGGGCGTACGCCCGCGCCTGGCTGTATCAACAGATCAGCAGGATGGATATGCCGCCTGGGCCCTGAAAATTCCCGCATCGCGTCCCAGCCGGCAGAATCTTTTCAAATCTTCTGATTTTCTGTGTCGCATTTTGGCCGCCGATGTCGCATTTCTGTACAGAGGGAGGAATTTGCAAGGAGCTGTCAAATGAACGAAGAACCAAAAGACATCAAAGCGATCTTCTCGCAGGCACTTGAGAAGCAGACCCCCGAAGAGCAGGCGGCCTATCTGAACGAAGCGTGTGGCAATGACACCGTCCTGCGCCAAAGGGTCGAGAAGCTGGTTAAGGCCCATGAGCAGGCAGGCAGCTTTCTCGACCTGCCCGATGCCGGCCGAAACGTAACCCTAAATGGCCCTTCAATTGAAGGGCCGGGTACGAGAATCGGCCGCTACGAGCTGCTGCAACTGATCGGTGAAGGCGGCATGGGCCTGGTCTATCTCGCCGAGCAGAAAGAGCCAGTCCGGCGGAAAGTCGCCCTCAAGATCATCAAGCCGGGCATGGATTCCAAACAGGTCATCGCCCGCTTCGAGGCGGAGCGCCAGGCTCTGGCGCTCTTGGATCACCCGAACATCGCCCATGTATTCGA
>DATKWR010000871.1:0-2667 GCA_035529475.1 Sedimentisphaerales bacterium
AAACGCATCAGGTCCATGATGTGCGTCCCGAGCACCATCAGGTCTTCGCCCCCGCCCCGGCGGTCCTCCTTGCCCCGGCCTCGCAGCTCGAGGATGTCACCGAAGCGCCCGTCGGCGATAAGTTTTTGTACGTACTCCAGGGTGGGGCTGTAGCGAGTCTGATGGGCAATCGCCAGCTTCAGACCGCGCTTCTCGAAAGCGGCGATCATCTCATCGGCCTGCGCCAGCGTCGGGCACATGGGCTTTTCGAGAAAGACGTTGCAGCCATGCTCGGCACATGCCAGGACCATCTCGCGATGACAATCCAGCCACCGCGGGGCAACGCTGACGATCTGTGGACGCTCCTTCTCCAGCATCTGGCGATAATCGGCGTAGGCTTTCGGCGCCTTGAGGCGCTTAGCGACGGCGGCACGACCTTTGTCATCTTCATCAGCGACGGCGACGACTTGCGCCTGCTCTATGCCGTTCCAGACAACGTCCAATCCGTGGCCGTAATCACCCCGGCCGGTCCTGCCTATCACGGCGACGCGATATTTCGTCCCTTCTGCTTTCGCGGCGCGGCCCGCAGTATAAGCTGCAAAGCCGACAACTGCACTCCTGATAAACTCCCGCCTTTTCATAAATCTACTCCTGAGCCTGCGACCCATGCCATCGTAGGGGCAACCCCGTGTGGTTGCCCGATTCATAGGGCGGTCACATAGGGCCGCCCCTACTCTTTGGCCATGACCCACGCCTCATTGAAGCGCACGTATTTAATTGTCTTGCTGGGACCGCCCTGCCGGTCGTTGTGATGGTAACTGTACACGACGTGCAAAGTGCCGTCCCGGCCCTGGATGATAGACGGATACCCGCTGCTGGTTGCAGTTTGCCTGTCGCGCATGTCCCGTTCGAGGTGCCGCGTGTATGACCATGTCCTGCCCTCATCGGTGGAGATCGAAACCGCTAGGCTGTGCCTGCCGCTCTCGGTGTCGTTGTACGCCAGGGCCCAGTGGCCGTTCTGCATAGTGACAAGATCGGCGCCTGAGCCGGGATTGGGCAGATTGGAATCGGTCACCAGGCTCCAGGTCATGCCCTTGTCGGTGGAGATGCTGACGTGGAGCCGATGAGGCGCAGGCCCGTTGTCGCGCATGTAGGCGACGAGCGTGCCGTCGGCCTTCCGGGCGATGGTCGGCTGGATGTTCCCCGCCCCCACGAGCGGCTCGCTGAACTGCCAGGTCGCGCCGCCGTCATCGGTGATGGCCATCAGTGAGAAACTGAATCCGTCCGAATAGAGGGGAACGATGATTCGCTTACCATCGACGATCGCCGCTTTGTTTTTGGTCTGCCAGCCTACCCGGCGAAAATAGGGATAGCCCAGTTTCTGGTCGGTGGATTGGCCCCTCTCGTCGTAGAGCCGGCCACTGCGAATCATGTCGTCGCCCCGCGCTTTGGAAAGCAGGTCCTCGGCCCATCGGTCGATGATGCCGCGCACGACCTGCTCGGGCATGCTGCGATTCTGCGAGATGACGGCCTGCGAGTATTCCTTGATTTGTCTTTCGACGGATTTGACGAAGCGGTCGCCGGGCTGGATGCCGCGTTCGGCCGGGTCGCCGGCTTTGACGTGCAGCACGTCCTGCCAGCACCATCGCGGCCCTCCATCCATCTTCTGGTAGTCTTCGCTGATGCGGTATTTCAGCAGGGAGGTCTCCCACTGGTTCGCGAGCACCGTGTACCACATCAGCCACAGCCGGTTCTGCGGGTCGATGAACAGAATCGGGTTGATATCGGGGAACCCGGGGACATCCGCCATAACGAACGGTTTGCTCCAGGTCTTCTGTCCCGCGCGGCACCTGGCACCCATGATCGCAACGTCATCGGCCCAGCGTTCCCCCGACCCCTGAAACCAGGCGGCCAGCATGTCGCCGTTGGGCAGCTCAACGATCGTCGAGCCGTGCACGTGCTCGCTGACCAGAGGAAATATCTCGGCCGCCTCGTAAACCGCCGGAGCGCCTTGTGCCAAAGATGAAGTGACTTGACCCACGGCCGGTAGAAAGCATGCAAACATTGCTGAAATGACTTTGTTTGCCCGCATCGCGGTCCCTTTCCAATGAAGAAAAATAAACTATCCAATATCAAAATAGCGGAATCCCTTGGCGATGACCACCTTATATTTTTGAATTTTGATTTTCGATAATTGGGACGCACCCTACGTGCTTGAGAGTTATCGCTTTATGGCCGCGGCAGAATAGGGATGATGGCGGGGCACCGCCCCACCCTGCCGCTACGACGGACCAATCTGTGGCGAATTCCGACTGTTTCTTAATTTCACTGGACAGTGAACTCAACAGTGACTATAATATGTATATAACTAATTGTATATCGTATGTCGAAGATCGCCAACAGCCCGTCGCAAACAATCAATTCAGAAAGGGGAATGTCTCATGACGCAAGCGTGTGGGTGCGTACGGGCGGCCGGTCGAAAGACCCGCGCGACTCGGCCGAGTATCTGGCTTTTGGGCCGTATCGCCAAGAAGGATTGGTGTGGCTCAAGGCTGATCGAGCGGCTCTTCGAGTACGAACGCCGGATCGAAAAGAGCCTGTACAAGACCATCGCCCAACTTCGGGCGCTGCAACTGATGCGCCAGATGGCCGACGCCGCCGAGCGGCAGCATCTCGCCCAACCCGATG
>DATKWR010000872.1:0-3979 GCA_035529475.1 Sedimentisphaerales bacterium
TTGCGGCACCATACGTTCGTGCTGTGCTGTTGGCACCATGTTCTGACGTGTCTTTCCCACCGTGTCACCTCGTTACGCGATTGTGGTTGCCGGAGTCAGGTCAAGGTTCGGATTGTTCGGGCACGCAAAGTACGTGACCAACGCTTCGTCGCCTGAGTTGTGGCAGGTAATCCGACCCGCGACATAGCGAAGATCAACGCCCGCGTCCGATCCTTCCTGTGCGACCTCAGCGGCGGTGCATGCCTGTATCACCCAGTCAGCAAACGCATCGGCGGCGATGGTTCCCGAAGTCTTGATGACGGTTGCATTCGTGCTCATATCAGACGAGTCACTGGCCACGATCTCCACGAGAGTCGGGCCGTTGCCGCCAAGAATCGTTGTTACGCAGATCACGGCGAAGTCGCTGTAATCACGCATGTCCACTGATCGAACCGTCGTGCCGCCGTCAGGCGAAACAAACACAGCGGTCGCAGCGCCTGGATCGTGGTCCCAGACCTGAAACAGAAAGTTGCTTCGTACTTTGTCGGTTGTCGTAGGGCTTGCCATTTCGTTGGCTCCTTAAACTGCGGTTGCAGAAATTGTCAGTTGTCGAGATTACGCACGGGTGGCAAGTGTGACGAACGGGGACAGTGTGGTTGCGGATTGGTTTGGAGTCAGTGCGGCAGTCCACCAACTTTTTCCGTCGTTCTCCAACCAGAACTTGAAGCACCGCTCGTGATTGACGAAGCGTACATGGATGCTTTCCGCGCTGTTCTGGCCAGTCAGTGTGCCTTCGAGGTACTGAGTCCAGTTGCCGAGAATCAAGTCGCCACTGGTTCCGATCGTCTTGCAGAACTCGGAAGCGAACGCCGGGCGGCCGTCAAGCGTTGACATGCCATTCGTGTCCACGCTGAAGTAGTTGACGACCGAACCGCCGGTGCCGACAGCTTGGGACAGACTGCGGAGCGCCGGGAGGCAATCGTGGTTGTAAAGCCAGATGGCATTGCCGTATCCCCAGCAGCGGGAACGCATCTTGTCGATGTTTTCCTTCACGATGGACACAGCAGCTTGACCGACTTCTTTTGCCTGATCGACAACGCAAGGAGAAATCGTCACTCCCTGCATCATTCCAGCGCCAGTGCCGAACAGCTTTTCCTTGAGCAGCTTTGCCGCGAACTCGGACGAGAAACCCGCCTGAAGCAGCGAAATGAAACTGATGGGAGAACGGGCCAGCAGTTCTTCGGTGGCGTATGCCACGCCGAACAGCATGGTCGCAGTCAGCTTGATCTGCTCAATTTCCATCCGGGTCGCGGTGCTCGTGTCCGTCTCGTTGCGACGGTACACCTGCAATCCGCCCGTGACGCTGGACGTGTGGGTCTTGTCAACGCGGGCCGGGATCTCGATGCTCTGCGTGGTCATCGGGATGGCCGTAGTTCGGCCGGCGGTCGGGTCGCCCTCGGGTGCCACGGACATCAGATCCGGGGAGAATCCGCTGGGCAGCAGGAATCCGCCGTATGGATCAGAGACCGTGCTGGCCTCGTCGCTGCCGACCGTCAATGACTTCAACCGGGGATCGTCGAGACGGCCCGTGCTACCGGCCTGCATTGCCAGCATCAGAAATTCCTGATGGTTCGCAAAGCCGCGTTTCGGGTCGGATAGGAACGCTTCCCGCTGATTGCTGAGTTGGGCCGTACTGGTCGTCGTCAGGCGGGATGGCTGGGTGCCGATCACCGTGGACAGATTGGCGGACTCAGCGGCTCGTGCTGCCACTCTCGCGGCCCGATCGGCGGCGTCGGCAGTCAACTTCTTCTCGGCCAGAAGCTCAGTCTCGGTGGCTTCAAGGGCGTCCAGGCTGGCCAGTTCTTCGGCGTTTAAGTTGCGTTCGGCTGCCTTTGCACCATCCAGGATGGCGAGTTGCTTGGCCTGGGCGTCTTTGATTTCGGCGTCGATTTGGGCGAGTGATTTTGCCATTTCGTTGGCTCCCGGTGTTGCGTCGGGTGCCAACGAAAAAAGCCTTTGCTGGGTGCTTAGCGCCCGACTGGATTCGTGAAGAACCGAGTCGAACGGTACGCAGATCGCAAAGGCGTTCTTTGTGCCGTTTCCAGATTTCCGCTGCGTAAAGACGGCTTATGCGGAGTCTGGTGGGGTGGTTAGGTTTTAAGGTGTGCCGCCCTGGATTGTGGCGACAAGGTTAAATCTACAGATTCGGTGTGGTGTGTCAATAGAGAAAAAACCCGCCCCGCATAGTTTCCCCATGATGCGGGACGGGCCGAACCGAATTCACTGCGGGATTGGATCACTAGGGCTTTTGCGGTGACTGTCCCAATTTATGCCAAAGTGATTCATGGCCCATTGAACACACGACCGCGGGAGTCTGTACCCGCCATACGGTCGGTCCGTGACGATAGCCCACACGTCCTCACTCGATGACGGTCCTGGCCATAGTTCGTATGCCTCGGCTAGTTGGCTAAGCGTAAGTCCGGTATCGACGAATGCGACGAAATAGCGGTTCAGTCTTATCTCGGTACTGATGCTCACCCTACCATTCTCCGTCGTAGTTCCATCCGCCGTTGAAGCGTCTCGGCGCTGATTGTCTCTTGCTCTTCATCGTCATCCTCTACCGGCCAGTAGCAATCCAGGGCTCGCAGCGTCCAGTCTGCTAGATGCTGCTGGACGAACGCCCTTGTCTTGCCGTGGAATTGCTGCCTGAGAAGTTCCGTGGCCTTGTGTAGAACTTCATCTGGCAGGCCGTCAATCGACAGTCCAGCGGCAAGCATGGATTTCGTGGCATCTCCGACATCAACCACGTCCACTGCGTGCAGGGCAAGCGGACGCCAGATCGGCGGAAGTTCTTCCCCGGTCAGTTCGTCAACAACGCGGCGGCCTTTTTTGTCCAGACGGAACTCCTCTTGTGGTTCGATCACCAGCGACATGCCAGCGTTGTCCCCTCCGCTGTCTTCCTCGACCAGATCCATAACGTAACTCGCAAGGTCGCCGCTGGGCGTGTTGAATGCCGACTCATTGAAATACAGGTCGCCACGGGCGATCATGACTTCCTTCGGTTCACCCCTGACGACCCGCTGGACTGCGGAGAACTGCGTGTCCCGGACTCGCCCGAGCATCTTGCCTAGTCCGTCATCTGAAAGCGTGGGGTGGGTGAATCTCGCCTTGAGTCCACCAGGAGCGGCGCGGGCCAACTTGACGATTTCCTTGATTCCTTTGGCGTCGAACTCGCCGCGACCTTTTGATTTGAACGGGCCTTCCTCAGCCAGGATAACGCCGCGGATCGCCTTTGCTTCCCGGTCAACTCCGAGCGGACGGGCGGATGTGTTTGCGCGTAGCCAGTGGGTCATTGGGTTATTCTCCTTGTGGTTGTTCTGTGTATTCGAGTCCGTGTCCCACCACTACCTCTGCATTGTTCACAAGTTCCCATTTATAAAACGGTCGCAGGGGCTGACACTGGTCACCCTCCGCGACTTCGACAAATGACTCATCCTCAATCAGCATAACGATGTCGCCGCGTTCGTTCAGTCCGCACCTAAGCGCCGTTGCTGAGTCTGGTATCGGAGATTCAGCGAACGTCAATAACTTTCCGTCTACTACCGTTCCAACGTCTTTGACTTTTAGAAGTTCCAAAATCAATTCCGGTGTAATCACGATATGCCTAATTCTGCGGCTACGATGCTCAATCAATGCCATCAGACTCATCATCCCACCTCGCGTTTCAAGACTTTATTCGGTATGGCGCAAACCAGTATTTGTACGACTTCAGTAGTGCGACAATCAGCGACGGTTCGAGGTGCGACACGGCAAACGACCCATCATACGCGACCGTCCAGCCGGTTCTCTTGTCAATCCCGTAATCGCAGTCCCATTGTAGCTCAACGCCCCACAGGATAATGCGGAACTTCGTTGACCTGAATATGAATTGCCACATCGTCCCACCTCACAGTTCAAGTAATGATAAGACCATCGCCTCGTCGTCGTCAAATGTTCTGAT
>DATKWR010000873.1:0-9409 GCA_035529475.1 Sedimentisphaerales bacterium
TTCGTAACGCCACTCACCTGTCGCATCATTTGTATAACCACGTTTCCCTGAACTAGCATCAGGCATGACTATAATCATAGGTGTTGTTTTGCCTTCTTTAATGGTCTTGTCAGCAATATATTTTACTTCACCAAACTGCACCCATCCGGTTTGGTCATCGCCGCCACCATGCAGCAAATATAGTACGGGATAACTTCTTTGCGAAGTTTCATAATCCGGGGGAAGATAGATTGCATATTTCCGGTCCATGTCTAGTATTTCGCTTTTCATCGATAAGTTGTCGAATACTTTCCCGGTTTGGGCAAATGTCAAAACCGGCTGCAAAATGAAAAGGATAATAATGTACTTTTTCATAACGTAATACCTCAATGTTTTTGATACAGTATTTCTAATAGATGCCTTGATGGAAACCAACTGAAATAAAATGCAAAACCTCTGGCAGTGCTTCTCTCCAGTAAGCCCAGTTGTGTCTACCCTGGGGAGTTCTATATTTGTAGAGGACATCGTTTCTTCTCATGGCTACATGAACCAGTGAGTTCCCTTCAAAATGACCGATAGGAAATTCAATTTCCACCGACAGAAATGATTATACAAGCTGACGGACAGGCAGATCAAGGGGAAAACAATCTCCCGTAGTGTCCGTAAACTCGCATGCGAGTATAACACGCTGAGCGTTATCCCACGACGTTTTTGGGCGCAGAAGAACGGGCAACAAAGGGCTTATGCCAGGATGAGTTTTTGCACCCCAAGCGGCAGTATTCTTCATCCGTGGGATTATGGCACACTCCGCGTGCCTACTGCTTTGACGACGAACGAATTCGCCGGGAGCCCCTCGACGTTCATAAGGTTCGGCTCGGCCGTCTCATGCCAGGCGAAGCGTACCCACTGCGGTTCGGCGATCCCTGGCGCGCCAACGACTACACTATCGCCGTCCATGGCGGCCGTTGCCGGAACGTAGACCTGATCGGCTCCCGCCACCTCGAACCATGTGAGCGGTTGGCCGTCACGCGAGGCTAGCCCACTGCCGATGGAATCGAAGGTGACCCGCAGTTGGCCTCCCGCCCGTGTGACCTCTTTCACGATCGGTCCGGTGTGTACCAACTCCTTCTTGCCATAAGTTCCATGCAGCGCCCACCGGGCCAAACGTTCGCCCACAGGCGCTTTGTTCTTCGGGTGAATATTGTCCAGGGTTCCCACGTCGTTGATGACGGCCATGCCGGAATTGGAAATCAGATCCATGGCCGCTGTCTGGGCCGCCCAGAGTTCGGGCAGTTGAAAAACCACGTCGCCTCGATAATCAAACGGTGCCAATTGCACAAAATAGAAGGGGAAATCGTCTCCGCCCCAGACCTTGCGCCAATCGCTTACCAAGGATTGCATCTTGGCCGTGTAAGCGGAACCGTCCTTGATATTCGCCTCCGCCTGATACCAGATAGCCCCCTTTATCGGCATGCGGGTGTAGGGGTGGACACGCGCGTTGTATAAAAACGGGGATTTACTTGGCGCCAGAGACGTGGCCCAGGATTCGATCCGGCTGCCACCCTGGCTCGAAACGATCAGGCCGATGGGAATCGCCAGTTCCGCCTGCAAATGCTTTCCAAAGTAATAGCCCACCGCGGAAAAGTCGCCCGCGTTCTCAGAACTAGACGACTGCCACACGGCTCGCTCATCCAGATCCGCCAAGGGAGTGGAGCCGCGCGTATCGGGCGTTGTGACCACACGCAGGTTGGAGTTCCCGGCCGAGGCGATTTCTTCTTTGCTGCCGTCCGTGTTGACCAGAGGCCATGACATATTCGATTGACCCGAGCAGAGCCAGACATCTCCGACCAGTAGATTGGACAACTGAAGCTCCCGAGTTCCGCTGATCACCGACATGGCGACCGGGCCCGATGTGGTCACTTTCATTGCAGGCAGCGTTACGGCCCAGTCTCCATCCGCGCTGGCCGTCGTTCTGGCCGATTCCCCGGTACTCATAAGCACCCGAACCGGCTGGTTTGCCACGGCCTTGCCCCAGACGGGAATCGGAGCGTCCCGCTGCAATACCATGTCGTCGTCGAACAGGTTCCCCAGACGCAAGAATCCGATCACCGGGAGAGTCAGCGTCCGAGTTTCCGAACTGCCGCGGCCATCTTCGACCTTGACGACCAGTTGATTGTCCCCTTCATCAGCGAACCGTGGCGTTCCGCTCATCGAACCGTCCGACTCCACGGTCAACCACTTCGGGCCGCTCAGCCGAGTGAAGGTCAGCGAGTCGCCATCCTTGTCGTCCGCATAGTCCGCCAACGAATCGTCAAAGGGCCTGCTTTCCGAAATGGCGTCGAGGGCCATGTCGTAGGGAGAGTTGGCAAAGGAGACGGGTAGGTTGTGGGTCCCAGGCATGCCGCGCACCGAGGCGTTGTCGAGATAGGTCTTTTGGAAATACTGGCCGGAACCTTTGTTATTCACATTCAGCAGGACTCGCCCATAGGCCGTATTCGCCGGCGCCACGGCACTGCCGTCAATTGCATTCCATGTCTTGACTGGCGCCGTGGCGTAGTCTGCCTCGGCCACGGTCACCAGTTGGCCGATGATCGTGTTGTCGGCGGCCCTCCATTCGACCTGAATGCGAGGCTGCCAGCGACTGTCGGGCCGGCCAGGATTCAGATAGCCCACGGAAAACTGATAGGTCTCTCCTGCCGTGGCGCTGAAGTACTGACAGACCGAGGTCGCGCCCCAGCGATACTCCAGGGCCTGATTGTCGTTGCCGACCGGCCGGTCACGCTTCCCGTTGGTAAGCCATGAGTTGGGCAGCGTCTCCTTCCAAAGCAGCCTTCGCCACGCATTGCAGACGAATGTCTCGGGTTTGTCGTCTTCCGGCGTGCCGATTTCGAAGTCACCGTTGACGAGCAGTTCTTCGCCCAACGCAGGCGCCGCAAGAACGAGCCCACTCACGGACAGGGAGACAAAGATGCGAGAAAGCCATGTTTTAATCATGTCGTTTTCCTTATTGAGGTTTGCATTGACGATGCACGAGGGCGAAGCCCGGTTTCTCCGGAAAAGGAGGCCCGAACCATGCATTAACGACGCGCACGATTTCAATTCACTAACGACAATTATTCGTTATCGCGAGTGTGTTCGAATTCATCTGTCATGAACGACGGGACCGAATTTGGCCTTTTCGCCCCCTTTTTGAATATAAGGATTTTGCATGAACTTTCGCCAAACACCCTCACTTCTGAAATTCTCGATCATTAACACTTCATTCCCTTTATCGATGCCCAGGAACCCGTCATGGTACCAATCCTGATGAGGGTTGAACGAGTCAACAAAGCCGTATTTACCCCAGATCCGAGCACCATATGTTTCGACCATGTATTTGATCGAACTCAACGATTCCTCAGGTAAGAAGGGAAGTGACGCCACAACAGCCGAAGGCGCCAGAGTTCCGTTGTACGGTTTTGAAAACCCGATGTATCCGTCACGTCCGGCGCATGCGGTCCAGCCCCAAAGTTCTTCGGAATACCCGACTTTTGAGCCCCAATCCTGAGTATAGCGGCGGTTCGCCTTGAGGGCATTAACACTCACTTCCCAATAGTTGGCGTAACGATCCTTCTTGTTCCTGAAATCGTACCAACAAGCCGGAAACTGATACAAGTATGCGTGCGGTTGCATCCTGCCACTCGGTGTCATGAATGCTCCGATATCGGAATACGGTTTGATCCATTCAAAACCGTTCCCGCTTGAATAGGCATCCCATGCGCTTTCCGGCAGTGGGTGAGTCGGCGAACCGAGTCCTATCAGGTAGACCAGCGAGTACTCATTGAATCCGCGGTATTCGGGAACGCGCCAGTTTTCCTCGGGCGGTTTCCATCCACCCGTAATCGCGCCACTTTCGTTGGTGTATTTGTCCCACTGCGCGTTTCGGTAAATCTTGTCCGCTAATTCCTCTGCCTCGGTCCCTTCAAAGTAGGTCATCACATGAAGAACACCTGCCATTAGAATGGCGCTGTCAATGGTTGACACCTCACTTCTTCCGTAACGTTTTCCGGTGTCCACATTAATGAAATGGAAGAATAGACCATACTTCCCTTCGACACCGAAATCGTTTTCGTCCGCCGGATCCCTAAAGTAGCTATTCAAGGTTACGAGCACGCGATCATACGCCTCTTGCCGGGTTACCCATCCTCTCTCGACCCCAATGCAGAAGGCGGAGAGCCCAAATCCTGAAGTGGCAATACTGGTGCGTCGACGGCGATTTGCATCGGCGATAAGACCGGTCGACGGATCGAAGCCATCCCAGAAATAGTCGAATGCTTTTCGTTGAACCTGATCGATAAGTTTCTGGTCTTCCGCTGAAAGCTTGTCAAACGCGCCATGGCGGTCAGTTGCAACGGGCGCCGTGCCTTGATTGATCGGTTCTTCCGCGACTGCATTGAGCCACGTAATGCTAGTTAGAAGTGCGGTGCATATGAGTCCGGTCGAGAATTTGTGTAATCGTGTCATCGCATTACCCCACGCAGTGCTGAAATTCCTAGCCTTATGGCATACGATCCTTTAGCTGTTATTTCGACGGCGGTATTCGCGGCGCTAGCTGATCCTCGCCTTCGATCATCTTCGATTCATGCTCACGGCGAAGTTTCATGATGCCAGCGATAACGTCCGGGTGCTTAACCGCTATATCATATTTCTCGGACGGATCGTGCTCCAGATTATAGAGAAGCGGCGGATCATGCTCATATTCCTTCCTGTCGCCGACGGTCGCTTTCGTGCGGAAGTGTGCCTTGAACGCTCCCTGACGTATCGCGAAAAGCTGACGGCTGCGATAGTAGAACATCGTGTCCCGCGGACTCGGTCCCGTACCAAACAGCACGGGGCTCAGATCGACGCTGTCCATGATGCGATCGCTGGGCACTTTCGCGCCGGCAATTTCGCACGCCGTTGCCAATACGTCAAGCGTCGAACCGATCTCGGTTACAACGCCCGGCTTAATCATTCCAGGCCACCACAATATAGCCGGTTCACGCATACCGCCTTCAAATGTCGAACCTTTCCCGTCACGTAGAAGACCCGCTGAACCGCCATGCAGATCGAAGACGAGCCACGGCCCGTTGTCCGACGTGAAAAGCACTAGCGTCCGCTTCGCCAACCCGGTTTCACGTAGCGTATCGAGCACCTGACCAACGCTCCAATCAATCTCCTCGATCACATCGCCATAAAGCCCCCGGGCACTCTTCCCCTCAAACTCGGGCGAGCGGAACAGCGGGACATGCGGCATGCTATGCGCCAAGTACAGGAAGAACGGGCGGTCTTGATTCTCACGGATTACCCGGCACGCTTCTTCCGTGTATCGCTTCGTGATCGTGGTCTGTTGCGCTGGCCGTTCGATAATCTTTTCGTCGCGCATCAACGGCACGTCAAACATTTCTATGCCGCCGGTCTTGCACGTCTCCTGATAGGGTGTGCCCAGCTTCCGGTCCATGTCGTTGCTGTACGGAATGCCGAAGTAGGAGTCGAATCCGTTGCTCGTGGGCAGGTACCGCGGGAGATGTCCGAGGTGCCATTTACCGACGCAGGCCGTTGCGTAGCCGACTGTCTTGAGCGCTTCAGCCAACGTGACTTCATTGCCCGGCAGTCCGCCCGCCGAGTCGGGGAACAAGACGCCCCGCCTATTGCTGCACATACCGCTACGTATCGGCAGTCGTCCGGTCATCAGTGCGGCACGACTGGGCGTACATATCGGAGCAGCGACGTAGAAGTTCGTCCACTTCTGTCCCTCGCTGGCCATGCGGTCCAAATTCGGCGTGTCGATCGTCGGATGACCAAAACATCTAAGATCGCCGTAGCCCATATCGTCAGCGAAAACAATGACAATGTTCGGCTTCTCGGCGACCGCGGAGTCCGATCGTTCGCTTGCTTGTAGCCAAGGTGTCATAGCACTAGCTACCGCCAGTACGGCAAAACATGCTATTACGCTGTATTTCAACTTGCAAACCATGTTTTATCGTCCTTTCATGTATTGCAGAAGTTCAAAGGGGGCAGAACGTGTATCGCGACTGTTCGGGCCGACGAAAACCTCGAACTGGCCCGGCTCAACACCCCAAGTCACTGATACTGATAGGAAATTTGATTTTACAACCATAGAGTGATTATACCCCTTGTATCAAGGCAGATCAAGGGAGTAAACAGCTCCGGGACCGCCATGGCAGTCCTGGAACTGTTGCATTTGGGCCGTCGAACATCATAATAATGGTAAAGACTTCTTACGTTCATAGACACCCAAGGCCGGTTCGGCGAGGCTGTTGCGCATCTCGGCCCACTCTTGACGCTGGAGATCGCTGACATGGACCGGGTGACATACATAGCGCAGCACTGTCCAAACCTCGGTGGCCAAGCCCAGGGCTATCGCTGGCGTCCTGCCATGCAAAGAAATGCTGTGTGTGATTCAGGTATCAAGTAGTGTTTGAGTCGTAGCTTGGTTCTTGGTACAATGGCTTGCCATAACAGGGACAAACTGAAAAAGAACGGTGTGGCAGGTGAGTTATTCGTGGCCAGAGGCAAACCGCATGGCTGGAAACAGCCTGCCGAAGGTGAGTTGGATGCTCTCATCTCTTGGTTTGACCAACACCTGCTGGAATTATGTTAGAAAAACAAGAGAGGAATAAAAGATGGATCTATCAAAGAACGTTTTGAAGGCAATGATGGTAATAGCCGTTTTAGCTTACGTTGGGTTGACTACAGCAAGTGCAGAAGACGATTCGACTCGAGCCAGTCAGCCCCCGGCTCCCCCAGCAGGATGGACCGACGGCTACGTGATGGCGAACGGGATTCGCATCCACTACTGGCGCACTGGAGGTAACAAGCCCGTACTGTTGATGGCTCATGGTTCATCGGACAACGGGCTGTGCTGGACTAATCTCGCCAAAGAACTCGTGGACGACTACGACATCATCTTGCCTGACGCGCGTGGTCACGGTTTGTCGGACCCGCCCAGAAAATCAGATTCTGCGGATGCGCAGGCCGAAGATCTGGCTGGGCTGATCCGCGCACTGAAGCTTAAGAAGCCCATCTTGATGGGCCACTCGATGGGCAGCAGTTCTGTGGCATGGTTCGCCGCCAAATATCCGGACATCCCAGGCGCCGTCATTCTCGAGGACCCTCGCCTCATCCCCCGGCCTTCCAGTAATCCTCGCTCATCTACCAATGCTGCAACCGCTGCTGCGCAAGAGCAAAGGCGTGCCCAAATCCTGGCACGGAACAACACGACCTATGAAGCGCTCGTTGCCCAATGTCTGAAGAATAGTCCGCAATGGGGACGATCCGAGTGTGAATACTGGGCCCCGTCAAAGAGGCTCCATCATCCCGACACCGCGCTGCGAAGCCGAAGCGGCCGCCCGGCCATGAGTGAGTTGTTTGCCAAGATCACCGCTCCGACGCTGATCCTCAAAGCTGACGCCCGGGGCGATGAAAGGAAGAAGAACGAGGAGGTTGCCAAATTGCTGAAGAACGGCAAGATCGTTCATGTCGAAGGTGCCCGCCACAATGTCCGCCGCGATCAGAAGGCACGTTTGCTCAAGGCGCTTAAGGCTTTTCTTGGGGAGCTGTGAAGTAAACAAAAACTATTTAGACAGGTCCACATGATTCAAACACCTGCTGTCCAAAAAAGAACGACGGAAGGAAACATGCAAAATAGACTCAGAATACTGTCCACTGCGACATATGCCATTGCATGCACATCCTTGTCATTTGCCGAGGTTATCGTTGCTTATATCTTCAAGGGTAAGAGACTATGAAGTTAACAAAGTCTACATGCGTTTTGTTTCTCCTGATGTCCGGGTTGTGTTTTGCCGAACAAAGTGTCCAGGAGATTGTTGATGCTTCTGGTTTTGAAGGCGGCCTGATTGTTCACGTTGGGTGCGGGGACGGAGAGATTACCGCTGAACTCTACAAGGAAGGACGTCTCGTGCTTGGTCTTGATGCCAATCTCGAGAATGTTGCAAGGGCGCGGGCCCACTTCCTTGAAAAGGGTGTCATAGGTGATGTTGTTGCCGACAGGATGCTTCCCGGCACACTGCCGCTGCTTGATGGAACGGTTAACCTGGTTGTAGTTTCAAGCAGTAGACCAGAAGCTACGAGTGAGGAGATACTTCGAGTCTTGGCTCCGGAAGGAGTTGCTTTTGTAAGGGGGCAGAGCGGTTGGCGAAAGATTGAAAAGCCGAGGCCGACAGAGATTGATTCCTGGACGCATTTTCTTCATGGACCGGACAATAATCCCGTTGCCGCGGACACAGTAGTAGGTCGGCCTTTCCATATGCGTTGGGCTGGTGAGCCGCGTTGGCAGAGGTCGCACGATTACCTTGCCAGCATGAGCGCCTTGGTCTCGGACGGGAAGAAACTGTTCTACATTTTCGATAAAGGCGAGACGTCTACGATGGCGGTTCTGCCCAACTGGACGCTAGCCGCGCGGGATGCGTTTAATGGCGTTGTCTTGTGGGAAAGGCCGATTAAAGAATGGGAAGATTATCTTCATAATTTCCGGAGTGGGCCTGTTCATCTTCCCCGCAGTCTCGTAGTTGCTGATGGACGGCTCTATACGTTTCTTGGTTACAATGAGCCGCTAGTTGCTCTTGACCTTGGCTCAGGCAAGACTCTGCAAACCTATGCTGGCACGGAAGGTGTGAGAGAGATTCTTTATGCTGGTGGCCGGCTCTATCTTGTGATTCACGAAGGGAGGAGTGAGAGTTCTTACAGCGAGATACCGAAGCGTATACTTGTGTTAGATGCAAGGACAGGCAAAGAGCTTTGGGAAAAGAAAGACGCCTTGGCCAAAGATTTGAGCGGAGCAACTCTCGCGGTCGGAAGTGGCGTAGCGGTCTACGATGCAAGGCAATCGCTGGAATGCGTTGATGCTGTAACGGGGAAACAGCTCTGGAGGTCTCAAAGAGCATCGCCTGCTCGATACAAGCTCTACAAGCGGGCCGTAACAGTGATCAGTGGTAACACCGTGTTATGGGCAGGCAGTTCGGACAACAGAAAACGAGGCAGGGGATCGTTTCTTGCAGCATTCGATTTGAAAACGGGAACAGAGCTGTGGCGGGCGCCGGCACAAGAGGTTTTCAATTCTCCTCCGGAAGTGTTTGTTATTAAGGGGCAGGTGTGGTCTCGTGAAGGAGCCATAAAGGGCTCGAAATCCGGATATTCGGTCGCTCGCGATGTGCGAACGGGCAAGGTCATTCATAGGCGCCCCCACGACAGCGATATCCTTTCGCTTTCCGGCCATGCATGGTGTTACATGAATAAGGCGACAACGCGCTTTCTTGTTCGTGGAGAGGCCGGCGTGGAATTCTTGAGTACGGAGAACGATTCTGGCTACGCGCATCATTTTACACGTGGGACGTGCCAGTATGGAGTGCTTCCGTGTAATGGCTTGCTT
>DATKWR010000874.1:0-3226 GCA_035529475.1 Sedimentisphaerales bacterium
TCTTTCCTCTTTCCAGCTTTCGTCATACTCATTGGCAGGTGTCGGTATTGCCTTAAGTTCCAATAAATTCTCTGCCATATTGGCGGGCCAACGTCTGCCTCCGCCCGGCAGACGACCGTCATCGTAATCCAGACTCCAGCCCGCCGGCAATGGGCGGGGCGTGCGCCGGATGATAATCATGTTCGCTCTTTCTTCTACAATGTAGTCTTTCGCGCGCAGCGCATTTAGAATCACCGCAGCAGCTTCATTTTTTGGAAGCTTTTTCGGCGCATATATGGTTACCTCCTGTTTCAGCACCTGGTCGAGTGGAATTATCGTCTTACCTGTCCAATCCGCAAGTTTCATACAAACGGTTTTGAACTCCGCATTCTTGAAATTGACACTTACCGTTGGCTCGTTTGGATCGGCCGATTCATTCGGTTCGATTACGGCGGATTCGACGTCAGGTTTAGCAGGTCTGGTTTGGGCGAACGCTACGCCGAGGGCGACGCAAATTGTTATCGCGCTCGCCGCCAGGGCCCATGCCGCGCCGGTGCGCGGGTTGCCGCAGCTATCTTTGAGGATGCGATGAATCCTGCCGGTCAGTCCTCTTTTGCTGCTGACCACGGCGGGGACGAACGCCATCTGTCCGCCCGGCGTCAGATCGAGAAGCGACTCGGCATAATCTGTGCCGGGCTGGCCCGTGGCGAGGACCCAGTCGTCGCACGCCTGCTCGCTGAGGCTCGTCAGCCGGGATTTTGCCCACCACAGGAGCAGATGCCAGGGTAAGATGCATACGGCCATTTCCGCCAGCAATCCGCTGATGTGGTCCCGCCGTTTCCAATGTGCCAGTTCATGGCAGAGCACCCCGGTCCAGTCAACGCTGTTGTCGCAATGCACGGCCCCGCTGGGCACCAACAAAACGGGTCTGCGCCTCCAGCACCATATCACCGGGCTGCGCACGCCCCGGCTGCTGCGGACTTCCACATTCTTGCCAATCCCAAGTCTCGCCCGGGCGCTGCGCACGCCTTCTTCGATCTTCTCGCAACCCAAAGGCTGAGAGCGGCCGAGCAGGCGAACGCCCAACGCGAATGTCACGATCAGTCTGGCCGCCAGAATAAGGCTTGCAGCGAGCCACCCATACAGTGCGACGCGAGCCCACGGCAGCGGGGCGCTCTGTGAACCAGTTATGACCGGCGGCGCACCCGCTTCAATCGGCCCCGGTTCGTACCCAAAGTCTTGAGCGATGGGACCAAGTGGGCTGAAATCGCTTGTGATAGCCTGATCTTCCAATTGCGATTGCATCACAACCGGTTCGGCTACGAACATGCCTAATTCATAGTGCTTGACCAATGTGCTGACGACCGGTACGATCACCGCCGCGACAATCGACAGCAGCAGGACCTGATGCGCCCTGGACGACCGTCGCCTCAACAAGAAGCTGGCTGCCAGGCCCACCACGACAAGCACCATGCTTTGCCAGAGGCAGATCCGAACGAAGGATTCGACTGAGAATATCTCGCTTATCATTTCTTCCTCTCCTTTCTCTTATCGTCGATCATCTTTCTCAACTCGCCAAGCTCGGCGTCATTTAGCTTGTCCTGCCGTATCAGATGCTGGAACATCAGCAGGGCGTCCCCGTCGAAGATTCGCTCGATGAACTTGCGAACCGATTTGTCGCCCGCTTGTTCTCGTGTCCGCGTTGGAGCATAGATATAGACCTTCCCTTCGGTGCGATGCCGGAGCCAGCCGGCCTTCTCCAGCTTCTGCATTGCGGTCAGAACCGTCGTGTAAGCCAGCTTCTTTTTGCGAGCCAGCTCTTTGCGCACCTGGTGGACACTTGCCTCGCCAAGTTCCCAGACCACCTCGATAACCGCACGCTGGAGCTGCCCCAAATCATCAAGTAATTTACCGCTCATAAGACTAACCTCCATATCACAAATCAAGCCTCGTTAAATGCTACTCCAATACAAAGTACTATGAAGTGTAGTATTTGTCAACAAAAAAATAAAAATTATTTAAAAATCTACCGCAGGTTCTCACAACTGCGGCTTGTTTCCGCTCAATATCGGCTCAAGTACTTTATATGCAAGAGGATAGAGTACTTTACTGTCGTTGCGGAGAATTCTGCCAGCCGGAAAACCAACGCATGGAAAAGGGGCGGCAGGGCGGTTGGAATCGACATCATCTGCCACTGCTGATTCCGGCGGCACCAGGACCGATGGGATGTTGCAGTTTTTAGTTGTTCTGCTCCATAGGTTTGTGGGGCTTGAGGTTGCTCCATTTGCTGAGTTTTACTTGCAGAGTGATTTCTTTCTGGTCGCCTCCGGTAATAATGCCGCCGTTTCGATGGTTCGTTAACTGGGCGGAACGAACACTAAGTTGATATTCCCGCCGGGCCATCGTGCTGAACCTGAATTTTCCGAGCTTGTCGGTAACATTGTCGGCGTCAAGATATGATGTCCACTCGGGGATGCTGAAATCTGTGGGCAATGCGTAAACTTCGGCCCCGGGTATAGGCCAGCCTGTCTCGTCATCGATTACGTTTCCCGTCACAACATGCCCTCTTTCCAATTTGATCTCCAAAGGCTGGTCGAGGTTTTCAACTTCCTTCTTAATGGGTCTGTATCCCGGCACATCTTTGACAATGACCCGGTAGGTTCCCGGCGCTTTCGGATTGAGACGATCGATAACCACTTTGCCCTCAATATCTGTAAAACTCGGTTGACGGCCAAATCCATGGCCCTTTTTCAGATCAAAATTAACCCTCACGGGTACCGAGGGCATCGGCTTTCCGTTTTCGTTTACAATTTTTATCTCAAAGGATATGCCTTTATTTAGTGTCATATTGTGCTGCCGGATCGGCTGGACATCGTTCAGCGTTATCGGATCACTGACCTGATACAAATCACCCGTATGTGCGATCACGGTATACGTTCCCTCAAGCGGCAGAGGCGAAATGACATAGCGCGTATCAATGTCGCTGTCGCCCGCGGAGTTCTTGCCGTCCACATCAAGAAACGGTGACTCTCCCATCAGCGGCGACTTTTCAATAACTGCTATCCCTACCAGTACGTTTTTGGCTTTCGAGCCGTCATGTTCGAACACTTCGCCGTAAATCGTGCCGGCGGGAACTGCCGTGATGGTTATTGTACACGGATCCTCTGCATAGGGAATCTTGATTTCGGACTTTTCGTCGAACCAGTATCCGGCTATGCCGGAATTGTCGTATGCGACTTTTCCCGGA
>DATKWR010000875.1:0-3140 GCA_035529475.1 Sedimentisphaerales bacterium
AGTTCCGTGACGCCTTGCCGCGTCCAGTCATTCCCGGCCGTCAGCGTCAGCGTCGCCTCGGAGAACTTCAGATTGTTGTCGTACGACAACGGCATCGCCTGGACGCCGCCGTGAATGTTGCCACGCTCGGTCAGCGGGACATCCAGATTGCCCACGAAAGCGCCGTTGGTCGTCGTGCCGAAGCCGTCGATCCAATTCAGATAGATCCGGTTGCTCCCCGGGTCGGTTTCGGGAACGTCGTTGTAGGATTCCATATTGTCCACGACAAGGAAATCGCCTACCGTAAAGCTCCAGATTCTGCCTTTGGTGACGGTGCCCTCGTTGTTATCCTCATCGACGCGCCAGAAGTACGGCCCGCCGCCCCATGCGAGACCTTCTGCGGGCGTATAGCTGGTCGCGCTCTGAGCGCCTCGATAGACACCCGCGGTATCGGAAGCGTCGGCATTCGCCACGGCAGCCTTATCCAACCCGAAATACACCTCGTGCTGGGTGGCCTTGTCTCCTCGCAACCAGGTCAGAGGCGTGATATGCTCGATGTCATGTGTGGAACCATCAACCGGACTCGGATTCCAGGCCAGCAGCGGATCGATTCGCATCGCCAGTTGGACCTCTTGCTGGGTCAGCGCCCGGTTATAGACACGAAAGTCATCAATCGCGCCGTCGAACCAATTGTCTTCGGCTCTGTTGACGCCGATGGCGAACTTGTTTGCCATGAGATCGTCTGCCGGCGGGGTGAAGGTCGCGACGGGATCACCTTTGTAGTAAGCCGTTGCGGTAGTGCCATCGTAGGTCACGGCAAGATGGACCCAGCTCAGCGAGGCCGAACCGATAATCTGGTCAACACCGGCGTGGTACTGGTAGCTGTTTCCGGCATCGAAGGAGAACTGTAAGCCGCCGGCGGTGCTGCCGTAGGTCGCCAGGATGCAGCTATTGTTGGATTGCGAAACCATATCCGCTTTGACCCATACGGCCACCGTATAGGCCGGCCAGGTCTGGTCGCTGAAGCGATAGATGACACTGTCACCTGAACCATTGAAGTTCAGTGCAGCGCCAACGTACCCCTCAGCCCATCGTGGATTGCCAGTGAACTGAGCGTTGTTTCCATGGCCGGACCAGTCCAGAACATCTCTCCCCTCGCCCTCATCCAGCGTCCACCGGCAGACAAGATTGGGGTCGCTAATCGCCATAAAGGGCCTTGTTTCGAAGCTCCAAACGTCACCTTTGTGCGTGGCGGCGCCGTCAAATTCATCCACTCGCCAATAATACGTCTTGCCTTGTTGAGGCGGACCGGGGGGGGTATAGCTTGTCGCTGTCACGACCAACCCCGCCGTGGCATTGTTGACGTCGTCAAAGTTGTCGCCGAAATAGGCATAATGTACTTTTGCATTAAGGCCGGCAGTCCAGCTCAGCGTTGTGTTCGGATCGACGAACCTCAGGCCATCCGCCGGACCGGGGTTATAAGCCTTCTGGGCAGGAACCGTGAAGCTCCAGATGTCACCTTTCCACGGACTGTCCGGGTTGGCGTCGTTGACCTCGTCAATGCGCCAGTAATAGGTCGTGCCCGGCACCAGACCGCCCGGAAACGGATATCCGGGAAAGCCGGCGATCAGAGACGGGGTGGCAAGATTGCCGCGGAATGTATCGCCCGTACCGGCGTTTACATCGTCGAAATTATCGCCCAGATACACATCGTGTGAGACGGCCAGATCGCCCGGCTTCCACATGAGGTTTACCCACGTATTCTCATGCATGGCGCCATTTGCAGGCTCCGGACCAAAGGCATACGGCCATGGCTGGCCTTCCATAACGCCCAGAATCTCGGCCTCCGACAGGGCATGGTCATAGAAGTACACATCATCCAAGAGACCATCGAAGACCTGTCCCGTCTGGGTGCCGATACTCGTCCCAACATAAAACGGGGTGGCTGCTGTGATCAGGGGTTGGTCGGACCCTCCGCTGCGGTAGCCGGGAATGTTCTGCCCATTGATAAAAACCTCTGTGTCATTGACGATGGTGGCCCCGGCCGGCACGCGCATGGCTAAGTGATTCCATTGCCCGGTGATAAAGCCGGCATAGAACATGTTACCGCCCCAGTGCCGCATGCGAACGCCATCCTCGGCGTTGACGTTCTCGATGCAGAATGTGAACCCCTCGCCATTAGTCATATTTCCATAGGCGCAGAACTTTAGGTCCCCTCGCACCTGGGCAGTACTGACCCAAAGTGTAATCGTTCGTTCCTCTGCTTGAATGGGCAGGTCGGCGCCCAGGTCCACCTCCATGTATCCGCCCGCTGCATCCATCCCCGTTCCGTAAACACCAGGAACGTCGAGTCCGGGACTGTTAACATACGTTCCATGATGCTGCCGGCCGCTGAAATCGGCCGCCGTGCTTCCCGATGTCTCATCCAGCGCCCAGTGTCCGATCAACTCTGCTCGGGTCACTCCCACCACTCCCAACATCACAACGAGAGAGGTTAGACAAAACAATCTCTTGCACATGACAGTCATCCTTCAATTAGAGTTACTTAAACACGGCCGATAATAGTCTTGCTTTATATGTACCATCCCGATGCCTGTCCAGGACGTCTCTGACGATTCGAAATTGCCTCCTTACTGCACAAGTGTGCCCCCCGACAGGCCAAAGATTGTCAACCTCATCTATCTTGATTTGTACCAAATTCTCCCTACCCGCGTCAAGGAAAATCTCCCGGTTCGCGCACTGGCCCCCCCCTTTTTACGCGACAGTTCCGCGCTTTGACCGCGGAAGCGGCGGATTCTTCAATATCCCGCAGAATTTGCGTGACTGCCGTATAGGACGTTTGGCATAAGCGCAGAAGTGAAGCCAGTGATTCCCCACGGAGGGTGACTCCACAGCGTATTACCTATCCACGGTTCCTGGGCAGGTACCCAGTTCACCATCGGTGTCAAGAGCACGATTCCTTCTACGACGGAGATATGCCCCTGTTTGCTCTATCAATCTCTCTGGAGAGTAGAGGCAGGGCTTTCTTCTGTGGGGCATTCCATTCTTTGAGAGATCGTTTCCCAATTTGCAGCAGCCTCAAACAGGTCACCCGTGACTGACATACAGGCGGGGCCGGCCGGCGTTTTCGCCCTTTACTTCCGGGCCGGGTCCGGGTAAAG
>DATKWR010000876.1:0-4038 GCA_035529475.1 Sedimentisphaerales bacterium
TAGAAGTCCCTGCACAAAGTTGGTGGCAATCGCGGCCGATAGCCCGCCGGCTATGCCGTAGATAAGAAATATAACCGTCATCGCTATGATGGCCAGATTGGAGCTTATCGCGCCGCCGGAGACGGCCTCGACCATCGCCCCGGAGCCTTTCAACATGACACCGAGGGCAATCGTCAGCGGCAATATGCCCATCGCCGCGTACAGGCCGCTGACGCTGCGGCCGTAGCGGACCTCGAAGAAATCGCCGGTGGTCACGGCCCGCATCCGTCGAAAAAACGGCGCGATCAGCCAGAAGAACGGCGTGACAAAAAGCCAGAGCCACTGATACCAGATGCCTGAAACGCCGGTGCTGTAGGTTTTGGCCGACACGCTGACGGCCTGGTCGGAGTGCGTCCCCGAACCGAACATGAAGAACGCCATCATCACCTTGCCGAACTTGCGGTCGCCGATGAAAAAGCTGGCCGAGCTGCGAACTTTCCTGACCGCCCAAAGCCCTATGAAAGTGATACCGAGCAGATAAACGGCGATGACAACCCAGTCAACCAGTTCAAGGCCCAACATACATACGCCTCCGGCATTGCAATTTAGACTTTAGAATTGAGAATGAACAAATCAGTGAGTCCAGGCTAAGACTCTCAATTCTTGGCTGCTTGCAGCAACTTCACTTCTGAGCAGGCATTATAGGGACCGGCTGGCAGGGCCGCAAGAAACAAAACCGGCTCCGCCTGGCGCAGATTACCGCATCTGCGGGGTGAAGATTCGGAATTTCTAACTGGCAATGAGTCGGCTATGCGGATATGATTCCGGAAAGTCGTGACAATTCAAGGGGCCACTACAAAACGGAGACTACGAAGATGAAACCGCACGTCATCAATATTCCGAAGATCAGAATGAAGTGGTTGCATGGGCTGATGGCCTTGAGTGTTCTTGGGTTTGCGTATTTGCCGTGTGCCTGGGCGGGCCAGCCTGAAGGCTGGAAGGCGGCTGCCGTTTCGGTCGTCATTACGCCGGACGAGCCGATGTGGATGGCCGGCTACGCCGCCCGGACAAAACCCTCGGAGGGCGAGGTCCATGATTTGTACGCCAAAGTGCTGGCGCTGGAAGATGAGCAGGGCGCGCGGCTTGTCATTGTCACCGTCGATTTAATCGGCATCCCGCGCCCGACGCGCGACTGGCTGGAAGCTCAGGTTCGCCAACGCTACAAACTTGGGCCCGAGGCTTTATTGCTCAGCGCGTCCCACACGCACAGCGGCCCGGTGGTCCGCGAGACGAGGTATTCCATCTATGGCAACACCCTCTACGGCCTCTCGCCGGAGCAGATTCAACAAAGCAACCGGTACGTGGATGACCTTCAGCAGAAACTACTCGAGATGATCGGACGAGCGATAGAGAATCTGGCGCCGGCCAAGCTCGGTTACACGCACGCTCGCGCGGGCTTTGCCATGAACCGGCGATTGCCGACCGAGACCGGTTTTCGCAACAGTCCGAATCCCGACGGCCCGGTTGACCACGACGTGCCCGTCCTGCGGATCGACGGCCCGGATGGTAAATTGCGAGCCATGCTGTTTGGATACGCGTGCCACAACACGACCCTCAGCGGCTACGAGTTCTGCGGCGACTACGCCGGCTTCGCCCAGCAGTACCTCCAGGAGATGCATCCGGAAGCAGTGGCGATGTTTATCGCTGGTTGCGGCGGCGACCAGAATCCGTACCCTCGCGGCGGGCCGCAGACGCTTGAATATTGCATGCAGCACGGCCGTGCGCTGGCCAACGGTGCCGAAGCCGCATTGACCGTGCGGGCGCGACCGGTCAGCGGGCCGATTCAGGCCACTCTGGATACGGTAACGCTGGATTTTGCCGAGCCGCCCAGCCGCGAACAACTCGAAGAGCAGACCAAATCGAAAGACAAATACGAAGCCCGCCATGCCCAGGTGCTGCTCAAGGAGCTCGACGAAACCGGGGCCATTCGCAAAACGTACCCGTATCCGGTGCAGGTCGTGCGGTTCGGCGACGACCTGACTATGATCGCGCTGGCGGGCGAAGTCGTGGTGGATTATTCGCTGCGTCTGAAATCGGAGCTTGCCGGCCCGGCGGTATGGGTGGCCGCGTACTGCAACGACGTCTTTGGGTATATCCCTTCCGTCCGAGTCCTGAGCGAAGGAGGCTACGAGGCCGGCGACGCCATGCGATATACGGATCTGCCCGGTCCGTTTGCCCCGTCCGTCGAGGAGCGGATCGTCGCAAAGGTCCACGAGCTGGTCCAAGAAACAGGCACGAAGAACGGCCAAGATGGCCTGGAATGGATTCGGCCCAGCCAGGACGCCGGCGGCTTTGTCCGTACCGGTTCCGGCGTGAGGTTTCGGGCCTGGGGCGTCAACTACGACCACGATACGCCGGGGCGATTGCTGGAGGACTACTGGCGTCAGGAGTGGCCCACCATTGTGGAGGATTTTCAGGAGATCAAAGCCCTCGGCGCCAATGTGGTTCGGATTCATTTGCAGACGGCCAAGTTCATGAAGACGCCGAAGGAGCCTGATGAAGCGTCGCTCGAGCAGCTTGCGCGCCTCGTGGAATTGGCCGAGCAGACCGGGCTTTATCTCGATATCACCGGCTTGGGCTGCTACCACAAGAAAGACGTACCTCAGTGGTACGACGCGATGGATGAGGCGTCGCGCTGGGACGTTCAGGTGCGCTTCTGGGAGGCGGTCGCGAAAACCTGTGCCGGCAGCCCCGCGATTTTCTGCTATGACCTGATGAACGAGCCTATTCTACCCGGCGCAGGCAAACCTGAGACCGAATGGCTGACGGGCGAGCTTGGGGGCAAATACTTCGTGCAGCGAATCACGCTCGATCTGAAAGACCGCACGCGAGAGCAGGTGGCTAAAGCCTGGGTCGATAAGCTCGTTGGGGCGATCCGCAAGCACGACAGCCGCCACATGGTGACCGTCGGCGTGATCCCGTGGGCGCATGTCTGGCCGAACGCCAAGCCGTTCTTCTATTCCAAAGAGGTCGGCGAGAATCTGGATTTCGCAAGCGTTCATTTCTACCCCAAGAAAGGCGAGGTCGAGAAGGCTCTGACGGCGCTGGCGGTTTACGAGGTCGGCAAGCCTCTGGTCGTCGAGGAGATGTTTCCGCTGAGCTGCTCCGTCGAGGAATTGGAAGCCTTCATCGATGGCTCCGCCGAGATTGCCGACGGCTGGATCAGCTTCTACTGGGGCACGAGCATCGAGGATTACGCGAAGGGCGACCTCGATCTGGCCGGGGCGATCATAAAGAATTGGCTGGAGCACTTTCGCGCCAAAGGCCCTCAGATGCTTCATGGGCAGTGAATGGTGCGATTCATCGCACCCATTGTCGTTCCGAGCGCAGCCCGTAGGGCGTAGTCGAGGAATCTATTCTAAACAGATCTCTCCGTTCCGCCTTCGGCTTCAGTCGAGATGACACGCTCTTGCCGATAGTCGCGTTCGATCGAGGGCGTAGGGTGTGCAACTTGTTGCACACGCGGATTCTATTGTCTGATCTCGCCGAGCAGCTCCAGCGCCTGCGCTATCATGATCTCGCCCGCGCCCTTGGCGAGCCTGTTAGCCGAGGGCTCGTATCCTCCTTCGTCGTAGGCCGCACTATGGCAGACGTATCCGATGGCGTCGTTGCTCACCGTTACAATGAAAAGCTTCTCGATCCTGGCTCGCTTCTTGATCGGAAGTCCCACTTCCACAAGGACCTCGCCCGGCAGGCCCAGGATGTAAATGTCCCCCAGCTTCAATACTTGAATCTCGGTGCGGATGGGCTGCGAATTCTTGCCGGCCTCGGCGGCTTCGCCCGATGCCGGCGGCTTGGCGGGAAATGCAACGTCCCGCTTGGCTGCTTTGAGAGTGACATCGCCGGTGGTTGTGACGAATTGAAGCCGTCTGATCGCCTCGCCTGCAATCGCTTTGCCGATTTGCTCGCGCGGCCGGACGCCTCTATCCAAAGGAACCGCGTCGCCCGCCAGGCCCAGCGTGAACAGGCACAGGCCGCCCTCGGCCTGCTCGACAACGC
>DATKWR010000877.1:0-3079 GCA_035529475.1 Sedimentisphaerales bacterium
CGGATCGTTGAACGCCCAGTGCTTGATGTCACCCTGGCCGCCCTGCATGACGACGCAGCGAACGCCCTGCCAGCTTTTGATGTACTCGACCGTATCGGATTTCGGGAAATGAATGTTCGACTCCGGCATCTTCAGGGCATCATCTATGCGCTCGAAGCAGAGTTCCATATCCGCCTTTGCAAAGGACAGCGGATGCGACGGGGGAACTTCTCTGCCGTCCTTATACCATTCATCCATTCCCCAGAAATGGGCGTTCGAGAGATCCAGCTTCAATTCGTTAGCAAGCCTTGCCACCAGCGGAAGCTGCTCTGTTGGCCCAATCGGCCCGCAAACACCCGCGGGATTGTCCGCCGTAGCTTGCTTCCAGGCAGTGATGTACTCCAGCGCTTCGGCCAAGTAGAAATCCTCAAGCGTGTCATAGAATACGACCTTGAAGTCATCCCTGCTTAAGCCAGCCATGTCTTCGGCCGTGAGCTTGGCGGCATCGTTGAGGATATCATCGTCGAGGGTCGTGTAATCCCACCACTCCGGCGCCAACATGCTGATCTTTCGTGCCATTGACGATCTCCTTACAGCGCGTGAACCAGCTCACCCAGCTCAGCCTTGAGGATGTTGTCCTGCGGGTACGCGTGACCTAAGTGCTGCCTGAACCCTTCGGCAAATGCAGAGCCTATCTCTCGCCCCCTCTTCTGGTCGGCCCTCTTCATCATGCTGACGTATTCATCCATGCCGTGATGCGTCATTAGCCAATGACGCTGACTCTCGTGACAGCAGAGCATCTTCTCCTTGGTATCCATCACGCTGCTTGTATCGACGATCATGCCGGGTTTTACCTCGGCACCGAAGTTGTCCTTGTGCTCCACCGCGTCCATGTAATACAAATGCGGTATCGGCTCAAACGGCTCGGCGCCGGGCGTCTCGACATTGACCACACCGCAGGCAAAGCAGGCCGTCTGAGCAAGCTTGCTGGCCATCTCGTGGTCAACCATGTAATCCGAAGGACTCGTCGTAAAGACAATCGCGGGCTTGACCTTTCGCACCAGCTCAATCGCCTTGAGCAGCGACGGCCTGTCGTAAAGAATGAAGATATCGCCGCATTCGAGACAGTGATAGGCGCCATCCAACAGGCTCGCCGATTTGGCGGCCTCAGCCCTGCGAATCCGGCTGATTTCCTCTCTGCTGTACTGTACCGTCCCGCAATCGCCCGGCGCCATCGTGGCGATATGTATCTGCCAGCCCTTCTGACGCAGCAATGCAAGAGTCCCGGCACAAAGAAACTCCGCGTCATCAGGGTGAGCGCCTAAACTCAAAACGTTCTTTCCGCTTATCGCAGCCATGCTCTGGGGCACCTCCCTGTGGTCCTATTTGCCCATCAAGTGGTTAATGATCAACAGGTCCAATTCTTCGTAATCCCGCTCGCCGATCAGCTTCTGCACGTTCTTTTTATCGAGACTTCGCACCAGCTCAAGCAGCCGCAGGAAAATTGCCCTGCTATTGGACAAATGCTTGGTGGCGACGTGCTGCTTCTGGGTCCGCATGGCTTTAACGTCGAGCCCCACAAACTCGCCGCGTTTCCCGTAGTCGTACTGATCGAGAATGCGCACCTGATTGAACGCTCTTCGCAGATCGACGGAACCGAAGGACTTGTCCTCATCGAATTTGAGGCCGTTCTGGTCGTTCAGATGGACGGTGTATAGTTTGTCATAGGCAAGGGCAAAGCCCATCTCGTCCGAAGGGTCGAGACCCGCCAGAATTACATGGGCGGTTTCAATATTAACTCCGACTCGGCCGGGCGCATCGGTCAGATAGCTGACGGCGACGGCGTGCCCGGTGGTCGGAATGTAGGCCTGGTCCATCGGCTCATTGGGCTTGGGCTCAATGGCGATCTTGACGTCGGAATTGTAGGCAAGCATATCATTGATAGCCTCGACGATCCGTTCGACGGCGACCTTGCTGTCCTTGGCCTCGCGGATATAGGTCCCTTCGCGGGCCAGCCAGAGGACAACCAGCTTACAATCCAGCGCGGCGGTGATATCGAGCATCCGCCGGCTGCGATCCCTGGCGTACTGGCGGCATGCCGGATCGTTGGAGGTATAAGCGCCGTCAATCGTCAACCCGCCCTCCCACAGCCGCGGCGCGACGAACTCGGCTACCAGACCTTCGCGCTCAAGCATCGAACGTACTTCTTTGGCCTTCTGGATTATCTGCTCGGGACTCAGCTTATCCATGCCCGGAACGGCGTCGTCATCGTGAAACTGTACGCCGTCAAAGCCGAGCTTCTTGTACAGTTTGAGCTTCTTGCCGAATTCGACACTATCTCTGACGGTCGGCCCGAACGGGTCCGCCCCTTCGTGAATGTTCCACGGTCCGAACGAAAAACGGTATTCTCCAGCCATTGTTGTCACTCCTTAAGTACCTGTTAGTATAGAGCGTGCCAAAACCCGCATCGAGGTCTGAACCAAGCGACCTGACGAGCGTCTTCCTTAGCAGTATTCGGCAAGCCTGTCAAGTTTTTGTTGGTCTGGGGCTATTCTTGCAGCACTTCGCGTGCGTGACGCGCGTAGTGTGCCCGAAGGTCGCCCGCATACTGCCTGAGGATTTCTTCGCCAAGCCGGTTATAGTCGCCGCAGCGGTACAAGGCCCTCGCTAGAACCAGCTCGCGCAGCGACTCGTTTCTCGTTTTAGTGTCAGTCGCGCTCGGGGGCGTCAGGCGTCCAGCCTTCTCGATATCGGTAAAGGCATGGCCTCTCAGCCCCGGCTTGTTTAGAAGCTCAGCTAAGGGACGAGCCGCCGACGCATCGCGCAACGTCTCAAGGGCCATCGCCACCGCCCGGAAATGTGAGAACTGACTGCTCGCGTCAAGCTGCCTTATCTTCTCCAGAATTGGATTCAGCGCCTCCTTGCCTCGCGTCCGGCCCAGCGCAATGATGAGGCTGTCAAGCTCGCTTACGCTTGCCCCAAACTGGCCCATTCCCGTGTAATTCCAGCCTTTGTCCCATTCTCGGCGGCGCACCGCCTCGGCCAGAACCGCCGCACCGGCGGATTCGCCCAACATGCCAAGCACGTGGGCGTAAACAAG
>DATKWR010000878.1:0-2082 GCA_035529475.1 Sedimentisphaerales bacterium
TGGGGAGGGTCTATGGCGATCCGGGTGGGCGTTTTTCGCGGGCTTGGACTCGACAAAACCTGGGAAACTACCCTGAGCGATGACTTGTCCCTCAGTGGCGCCGTCAAGAAAGCCGGGATGAAAGTGGCCTTCGTTCCCGCCTGCCTGGTGGCCTCGCACGAGGCAACGAGCTGGCGGGAGCTTTTTGAATTCGGCCGGCGGCAGTTCCTGATTACCCGCGTGAGCGCACCGAGGACCTGGTGGTTCGGATTGTGCAGCAGCTTGTATTCCGTCCTGGGACTATGGGGTGGAGCGGCCCTGGCCCTTTACGCGGCAACGATCCAGAGCGAACACGTGCTTTTTTTTGCCGCTGTGCCCGTTGTGTTCTTCCTCGGCCAACTTGCTCGGGCCATACTGCGCCAGAGAATAGCCCACAAGCTGCTCAGCAACGAGCATCCTGCAATGCGAGCCGCCTGCACCGCCGACGTCCTCGCCTTCTGGCTCTGGTCGTTGGTGCTGTTGCTTCTTATCGTCTCATCGGCCTTCGGCAGAACCATCTGCTGGAGGGGAATTCGCTATAAACTGCTCAGCGCAACAGAGACAATCGTGGTGCGAAAAGAAGAGTCCTGAGCCCGCAGAGCCGCTGATTCTTCATGGGAAAGGAGCTGATGAATATGCAAGCTATTCTCAGAGCGGTCCAGGCGGCGCTGATTGCCGGCTGTCTGCTTGTACCTGCTCAAAAAGCCGGCGCTCAAGCCGATTTATTGTTTGTCGCCGTCAATGGTAACGATTCATGGTCGGGGCGTTTGCCCCAACCCAACAAAAGCCGGACGGAGGGTCCCTTCGCCACGCTCGGCGCCGCCCGCCGCGCAGCCCGGAAACAGGAGGCCGGAGGCCCTCAGAAGATCGTCATGCAGGCCGGATGGTACTTCTTCGATCAAACGCTGGCGCTGGACAATGGAGATTCCGGCCTGACGATAGAATCGGCGCCCGGAGCCAATGTGTGTCTCTGTGGCGGCAGAAAAGTCACCGGCTGGAAAAGAGACGGGCGGACGTTCTATTCGGCCGAGCTGCCCGGTGTGAAGAACGGACAGTGGGACTTCCGCGCCCTGGTGGTGAACGGGCGTTTCTGCCCGCGCGCCCGCCTGCCGGAGCAGGGTTTCTTCACCCATCTGAGCAAGTTCGATGTGCCCTGGATGTCCACCACCGGCGGCGGATGGAAACGCAAACCCACCCACGCAGAGCTGACCACGCTGAAATACCGCGCCGAGGACATCGGTCCCTGGCTGGACGTCAACAACGCGGAAGTCAACATCTATCACATGTGGGACGAATCGCTGGTCGGCCTGACTGGCATCGACCCCGAATCTCGGATCCTGACCTTCGCCAAACCGTCGGGCCATCCGCCGGGAGCATTTGGCGTCAACAAGTACGTCGTCTGGAACGTCCGCGAGGGGATGACACAGCCGGGCCAGTGGTATCTCGACCGCTCGGCCGGTAAGCTGGTCTATTGGCCCCTGCCCGGAGAGGACATGGACGGCGCGGAGGTCATCGCGCCCGTTCTCGAATCGATCATTCGCATTCAGGGAACCCGAGAAAGGCCGGCCACAGACATAACGATTCGCGGTCTGACACTGACGGGCACGACCACGCCCCTTGATACCGGCGGCTTCGGAGCGGGCAAGTTCGACGGGGCGGTTTCGATAACGTTCGCCGAGAAGTGCCGGCTGATTGGGCTGGAGATTCTCAACGTCGGCGGCCAGGGCATCAAGGCCTCGGGCGACCGCCTGCACATCGAAGACTGCCGCGTGCATCACACCGGGGCGTGCGGCATCCGATGCAGCGGGACTGAAACCGTCGTGACCGACAATCATATCCACGACGTGGGCTTGACGTATCCCAGCGCCATCGCCCTGCAGGGCGGCGGAAAGGACTGTCTGATCAGCCACAATGAGATTCACGATTGCACCTACACGGCCATCAACTGCGGCGGCGAGCGAAACCGAATCGAGCACAATCTGATCTACCGTGCGATGCTCGAACTCCACGACGGAGGCGGCATCTACTGCTTTGCCGGCAAAGACCTCATCCTGCGAGGCAATT
>DATKWR010000879.1:0-2525 GCA_035529475.1 Sedimentisphaerales bacterium
GCGAAGGCCGAGACCGCCTGCATCGTCTTTAGTATGGGCATCACCCAGCACACCACCGGCACCGACAACGTCCTGTCACTGGCGAATCTCGCCATGATGACCGGCAACGTCGGAAAAGAATCAGCCGGCGTGAATCCCCTGCGGGGCCAGAATAACGTCCAGGGCGCCTGCGACCTCGGCGCTTTGCCGAACGTCTATCCCGGCTACCAATCGGTCGAGGATGCGGCCATACGTGCAAAATTCGAGAAGGCATGGAATACAAAGCTGCCGGCGAAAAACGGTCTGACCGTGGTGGAAATCTTTCATGCAATCGAAGCCGGCTCCATAAGGGCGCTTTACCTGATGGGGGAGAATCCGGCGCTGTCCGACCCGAACCTGAACCGCACTCGAAAGGCCCTTGAGAAGGTCGAGTTCATGGTCTCGCAAGATGTGTTCCTGACCGAATCGGGGCAGTACGCGGACGTTGTGCTCCCGGCGTTTTCGTTCGCGGAGAAGGACGGAACCTTCACCAACACCGAGCGGCGCGTCCAGCGGGTGCGAAAAGCGGTTCCTCCGCCGGGCCAGGCCCGCGACGACTGGCAAATCGTATGTGATATCGCCACGGCCTTCGGCTTTGAAATGCACTACGAGAACGCATCGCAGATTATGGGCGAGATTGCCTCGGTCTCGCCCATCTATGGCGGCATTTCGTTCGAGCGGATTGAAAAGGTCGGGCTGCAATGGCCCTGCCCCGACAAGAACCATCCGGGCATGAAGTACCTGCACAAGGATAAGTTCACCAGAGGCAAAGGGAAGTTCCACCCCGTGCACTTCAAAGAGCCGGCGGAATTGCCCGGCAAGGAATTTCCATTTGTTCTCTCGACCGGTCGGCTCTTGTATCAGTACCACACGGGAACACTCACGCGAAGGGTCCCGGCCATCAATCAGAAATCTCCTACAGGATATGTAGAAATTCACTTTCAAGATGCCCGGGAATACGGTATTAAGGACGGCGACCCGGTAGAGGTTTCCACGAGAAGGGGCAAGGTCACGACAATAGCAAGCGTGGGTACTGCGGTGGCCAAGGGCTGGCTCTTCATGCCGTTCCATTTTGCCGAAGGGCCCGCGAATATGCTCACGAACGATGCCCTCGACCCTATTGCCAAGATACCGGAACTCAAGGTCTGTGCCGCAAGCATCAGGCAGGTGCAGCCAACAAATGAACGTTTGTAAAATTGAACTATACACAAATGAAGGAAAATACTATGGCTATGCAACAGAACGATAAGCTTTCCCGGCGGGCTTTTATCCGCAGCAGCGCTTTTGTAGCAGCCGGAACCGTGGCTGGCTCGCTGGCTCGCACGGGATACGCCGGCGCGGCGGACAACGTCGAGCGGATCGTCAAGAACGGCCGCATCAACCAATCCGTCAGCAAGTGGTGTTACGGCAAGCTCTCGCTCGATGAGCTCTGCATCATCTCCAAAAAGATGGGCATCAAAGCCATCGACCTGCTCGGCCCCAGTGACTTTCCCACCGTCAAGAAACACGGCCTCGTCTGCTCGATGATCAACACGCACAGCCTGGGAAAGGGGCTCAACAGAAAGGAGAATCACGAGGAATGTCTCGCCAAAATCCGCTCGGCCATCGAAGCGGCGGCGGAATACCAATTCCCGAACGTCATCACCTTCCCCGGCAACCGGGCCGGGATGCCCGACGACGTCGGAATCGAGAACACGGTGATCGGCCTCAAGCAAATTGTCGGACACGCCGAGCAGAAGAAGGTCACGATATGCCTCGAATACCTCAACAGCAAGGTCAATCACAAAGATTACATGTTTGACAAAACGGCCTGGGGCGTCGAGGTCTGCAAGCGCGTCGGCTCCGAGCGTGTGAAAATCCTCTACGACATCTACCACGCCCAGATTATGGAAGGCGACATTATTCGCACGCTTCGCGATAACAAGGACTACATCGGCCACTACCACACCGGCGGCAACCCGGGCCGGAATGAGATCGACGATACCCAGGAGCTGTATTACCCCGCGATTATGCGCGCCATTGCCGATACGGGATACCAGGGGTACGTCGCCCATGAGTTCATTCCCAAACGTGATCCGATCGAGTCCCTGGCCTACGCCGTGCGAATCTGCGATGTCTGATGATGTGGACGCTGAACGAGCCTAATCCGGTTAAGCTAATCGTCGGAATTCTGGCGGCCAACAACCAGTGTCTGAACACTGCGACCGAGGCCATCACCGACAAGTTCGGAACCGCCGATTTTACGAGTGACGTCTGGCCTTTCGACAAGACCGATTACTACAAAGAGCAGACGGGCGCGCGGATTCTGAGGCAGTTTATCAGCATCGACCGCCTCATCGACCCGGGGAAGCTGGCAAAAATCAAGTACCAGACGAACAAGATGGAGCAGAAGCTGGCCAAAGCCCTGCGCATTCCTCTGCCCCGGCCGGTCAATCTCGACCCCGGCATCATCGAGCCTTCCAAACTGGTCCTGGCCACAACAAAAAACTATTCGCATCGTATATACA
>DATKWR010000880.1:0-2383 GCA_035529475.1 Sedimentisphaerales bacterium
AGGTCGAGTTGGATGGGGATACCCTGGTGGCGGGGGAGCCGTGATCGCTGAAAACAAACAGCTTTAATAGCGTTGGTTGTATCGCCGCGCGTTGGCCGAGGGTGAAGTCGATAAAACCGAGAAGTTCTATCCGGGTTGGCAGTATGACGCCTTTATCAAGAATATCCATGAGATATTGGACAACCTTCCCAACTACTTTCCAAACTATAAGGGACAGGGGTACGAGATAGCCGGATTCGCCTGGTGGCAAGGACACAAGGATAGCGGCAATCAGGAATGGGTTGATGGCTACGAAAAGAACCTCGTCAACCTCATCCAGGATCTTCGAGCCGAGTTTATGGCGCCGAAAGCACCCTTCGTGATTGCCACCGTCGGTTTTGGCGGGAAGGGGATGGGAGGGAACTTTCTGAAGATCTGGGAAGCTCAAATGGCCGTCAGCGATCCGGCCAGGCATCCGGACTTTGCCGGGAACGTGCTTACCGTGGATACCCGGGATTTCTGGAGGAGCGTCGAGCAGTCTCCCAACGGTCAGGGCTACCACTACAACGGCAATGCCGGAACCTACATGCTCGTCGGTGACGCCCTTGGCCGGGGAATGGTCGAACTGCTGGAGGGGAAGAAGTAAACCACAGCGAGCCGTCACGACGTCACTCGGGGGAATGCTAAGGAGCACTAGTGATGAACAGGACATTCAAGATTGTGTGGCCTGTCGTTCTGATGCTGATTGCCAATGTGCAAACGCTATCAGCGGCTGAGCAGTTGAAAGTTCACGGCATATTCAGAAGCAACATGGTGCTGCAGCGCGACAAGCCGATCACGGTTTGGGGCTGGGCGCCCGCCGGGACGACGGTGAAGGTGTCCCTCGGTGAGCTTTCAGCCACAGGCAAGGCGACCGGCGACAAGGGGCGATGGGAAGTGGTTGTCGACGCCCAACCGGCCAACACACAAGGGCAGACCCTTGCTGTCCAGGCTGGCGATGACGTCATCGAGATGGGCAACATCCTGATCGGCGACGTCTGGGTGATGAACGGGCAAAGCAACATGGCCATTGGTCTCCGGGCGGTCTATGAAAGCAACTTCGAGGCCTCCATGGCGCACTTGCCCCTGCTGCGCCACGTCCGAATCCAATCCGGCGCCGAATCCGAGAAGATCGAAACCGACTTGGCGGACAAGTTTATCAATGGTCAAGACGTTGACAAGAACTGGAAAGTGGTCACGCCCGAGGTGGCGCTGGACATGGGCGCGATCGGCTATGTTTTTGGTTCGCGCATCCAGCGGGCCTTGCAGATCCCCATCGGCATCATCGACAACGCCCGCGGCGGGGCGAGCATCGAGAGTCTGGTTCCCCGCCACAAATTTGCGGAGCACCCGATGGCTTCCGAGTATTTGAAATGGGTGGATGCGCGTCGTGCGGCATTCAGCGAAGAAGCCTTTCTCAAGGCCGAAATGGACAAGTGGAAACTGGCGCACGAAGCGTGGAAAGAGCAGGTGGCGAAGGATAAGGCCAAGGGCGTGACCACCAACCGCCGAGAGCCGACGAAACCGGATGGCAGCATTCGGACCTGGTCGGTGCCGGGCCGCAGCCCCAGCGATGCCGCCGCTTGTTACAACGGCATGTTCGGCGTTTTCAAAGGCATGAATATCAAGGGCGTGGCCTTTCACCAGGGGTTCAACAACGCGATGATGAACACGAGCTGCAAGCCGAAATTCTACCGTATCCTGATGAAGTTGATGGTGGAAGGCTGGCGGGAAGATTTCAACGACCCCAAGCTGCCGGTTGCCGTGATCGGTTTCTGTGCGGGCGGTCAGGCTCAGACGCGCTTGAACTTTGAAGTGCAGGGATTCTCGACCGCGGCCTATATCCGCGAGGCTCAGCGCCTGGGCCTCGCCGATGTGGGGGATCCGGAGCATACCGCATTCATCCCGTCCTACGACCAGAAGATCCCTCAATTGCACACCATGAAAAAGAAAGAGCTGGGTATCCGAACCGCGCATTGGGCCTTGAAGACGGTGTACGGGATGCAAGAGATCTCATGGGAATCGGCGAAACTGCTGTCGGCAGTTCCTGAGGGGAACAAGATGCTGTTGACGTTTGACCTAGCCGTGTTCCCCGATGACATGGGTTCGGAGATCGAAGGCTTTTCCATCGCGGATTCCTCAGGCCGTTATTACATGGCCCGGGCCGTCGCGAAGGCGGTCAAAGACAAGGAGCAAAGGAACAAGCAAATCCTGGTCTCCAGCCCACTCGTGCAGGAACCGGTGTCGGTTCGCTACGCGTGGGCCTGTTCACCGATGGGCAACCTCACGGTGGAAGGCAAGCCGTGGCAACCCTTGCATAGTTTTCGCACCGATGCGTGGGACTTCACCGCGGAAGTAAAGCATA
>DATKWR010000881.1:0-3890 GCA_035529475.1 Sedimentisphaerales bacterium
GCAACGTCAGCGGGGAGCAACTGCGATTTCTCGCCGAGACCCTCGGAACTCTTGAAAACAACTGGTCAGACGATTTTTCGCAATGTTTCGAGTACGATACACTTTTTGTCAAGAATGCCTTTTGCAGTCTGGTCTATCAAATAAACTCGAACGGCCGTGTAAGACTCAGCCGCGACCCGGCGGCAGCGCTATGGGGCCGCTACAGGACCCGAGCACCGGCGGAAACATACTGGCAACGAAAATCCATGAAGACCTATACGATACTGGCCTGGCTCTTCTTCCCGTCCACGCCGTACAAGGCCGCAGAGATGATCGACACGATATTTGAGGGATACCGCTCTATGGCTGAACCCAGCTTCGCCTGGGGTAAAGAAAATCGCGCTGCCGCCGGTCTTCGTTCACTCAATTGTCGTCTCTTTCTCTCGTCGCTGGTCAACAGGACGACCCTTCAATACGACGGCTTCCACGATATCTATCCCAAGAGGCTTTTGCAGCGCAGAGGCACACGAGTCCTGATTGCTCTTAAACAGTACAGAATCGCCAACGGCCGCTGGCCGGCAAACCTCGACGCCATAGGAGCCGGCGTGCCCACCGAAGCCCTGATCGACCCGCAGAACAACGGCTCGTTCGTCTATGAACGTGCAGGCGAAACCTTCACGCTCTACAGCAAAGGCAAGAACGGCACAGACAACGATGGCCACAGGAGCCTCTCCCCTGCCGGCGACTCCCTCCCCCTTGATCAGGCCGAAGACGACGTCCTCTTCTGGCCGTCAAATAACCGTGAAACCGCAGAGGAAATTCTGGACGTGAACCTGCCACACGTATTGTAAGACGGTGTGAAAATTCCTCTCCCGGCATCGGGCACGCCAAAAACTCCAGGATATGCTTTGCGGGAATCACTTTAGGATGTATAGTCTATGGCTGAAAAGTTGGACGTAACTCAACACCATCAAGGAGCCAATACATGACAGATAACAATGCCGTTTATATCGAGCAGTTGAAGGACCACGTGGGACAAGAGGTCACTTTGAAGGGCTGGCTGTACAACAGCCGGGCCGGCGGGAAGGTTCGGTTCCTGATTGTTCGCGACGGCACGGGGCTCTGTCAGTGCGTGGCTGAAAAGGGCAAGGTCGCCGATGAGCTTTTCGAGCAGCTTGGGCACCTGGGGCAGGAATCGTCGCTGAGCGTCACCGGTCTCGTGCGGGCCGACGAGCGCAGCGTCGGCGGATACGAGATGGCCGTGGCTCACGCCCAAATCATTTGGCCTGCAACGGATTACCCCATCACGCCGAAATCGCACGGTATCGATTTTCTGCTGCGGCATCGTCACCTGCACCTTCGCTCGCAGGGCCAGTGGTGCATCGGAAAAATCCGGCATACCGTCATCGATGCCGTCCGGCGATTCTTCAACGATAACGGCTTTACGCTGGTCGATACGCCCATCCTCACCGCCACGGCGGGCGAGGAGGAACAGACCCTCTTTAAAGTCGATTACTTCGGAAGTCCGCTGAACCTGACCCAGACGGGCCAGTTGCATCTCGAATCGGCGGCGATGAGCTTCGGCAAGGTCTATTGCTTCGGGCCGACCTTCAGAGCGGAAAAGAGCAAGACGCGAAGACATTTGACCGAATTCTGGATGGTCGAGCCGGAGGTGGCCTTCATCGAGCTTGACGGGCTGCTCGAATTGGCCGAAAACTTCGTGTCCTCTATCGTCGGGCGGGTCTTGCAGGACAATAGAAGCCATCTCGAAAGCGTAGGCGCCGACGTTGCGTCACTCGAAAAAATCAAGCCCCCCTTCTACAGGTTGACCTACACCGAAGCCGTGGACATCCTGACCAGCCAAAAGGCAGCCGACTTTCTCGCCGGGCAGTTGCAGGAGCTGAAAAATCAAAAGCAGCACATCGAAGGCAGAATCGCCCAGCTCGAAGAAGAGCAGAAAGGCCAGATAAAACAGTGGAAGCGCGACAAGAACGCCGCTGAGCTGATCGAGCTGCGTTCGGAGCTTGCCGAAGTCGATACGAAAATCGAGAATAATCCGAAACACGCGCAATTGGCCGCCGAATTTCGATGGGGCAAAGATTTAGGCGGCTCGGATGAGACCATCATCTCACAAATGCACGACAAGCCCGTCTTTGTGACGCACTATCCGAAAAAGGCCAAGGCGTTTTATATGAAAACCGACAGAAGCAACGAGGACGTCGTTCTGAATTTCGATTTGCTCGCTCCGGCGGGCTTCGGCGAAATCATCGGCGGCTCGGTCAGAGAGGACGACTACGACCGCCTGGTCGCGCGCATCAATGAGCAGGGCCTGAAGATCGAGAATTACGACTGGTACCTCGACCTTCGCAAGTATGGCTCCGTCCCCCACGGCGGATTCGGACTCGGCATCGAACGGACCGTCGCCTGGCTCGCCGCCCAAAAACACATCCGCCAGTGCATCCCCTTCCCAAGAATGATGGACAAGGTCTATATCTGAGTCCCGTTCGTAGTGACGCCGTCAGGCGTTAGTTCCAGAATGCCCTTACGGGCACACTACGAACAGGCCTTCTTTTAGTGTCTCACATCCCGTAGAGTCAATCAAATAAGACCTGGTCCAAACATTATCATCAGGTTCCAGATGCAAGTTACGAATTGACACACTGGCTGGTTTTTGGTACAGCGTTGCCTGAATCCGCTCGAATGTGTTGTCGTTTCGGTTGAAGCGGGCCGAGTCCAGTGACTTTTACTGTCTTTGTTGCGAGGTGTATCATGAAAAAGAGAAGTTTGCGTCGGAAAATTCTGGCCTTGTTGGTTTTGGCGTCAGTTGGCGGTCTGTGCGTTCTTTCCGGTGCGGCGGCAGAGCGAGACCTGTCCAAATCCCCGCTGGCCAGCGAGCGGGCCCGCACGGCTAAAGCCGCCGGCCCCGGCACGCTCAGCGTCATCGCGTTCGGCGCGCACCCCGACGACTGCGAGATTCGGGCCGGGGGCGTCGCGGCGATGTGGGCCGCCCAGGGCCACAAGGCCAAGTTCGTCTCGACCACCAACGGCGATATCGGCCACTGGAAGATGGCCGGCGGACAACTGGCCCAGCGAAGAAGGGCCGAAGTCGAGAAAGCAGCGGCGATATTGGGCATTGCGACCGAAGTGCTGGACAACCACGACGGCGAGCTGATGCCGACTCTCGAAAACCGCCGGACCTTCGTGAGACTCATTCGTGAGGCCGGGGCCGATATCGTGATGGCGCATCGCCCGAACGACTATCACCCGGACCATCGCTACACGGGGGTCCTCATGCAGGATGCGGCGTTCATGGTGATCTGCCCGTTCTTCTGCCCGGACGTGCCGCACCTGCAGAGAAATCCGGTCTTCCTGTATTTCACCGATAATTTTCAAAAACCGAATCCGTTCGAGCCCGACGTCGTCGTGTCAATCGACAGCGTCATCGAGAAGAAGCTGGATGCCCTGGTAGAGCTGGAATCGCAGTTCGTCGAAGGCTGCGTCACGGGCAATGAAAGCATGATCCCGAAGAACGAGGCCGAACGCGCCGGCGCCCACCGCCGCGTGCGTGAGAGCTTCAGGCAGCGATTTGAAGCGACTGCGAACAAGTATCGTCAGAAGCTGATTGAGCTTTATGGCGCAGAACAGGGCGGGAAAGTCAAATGTGCCGAGGCGTTCGAGGTCTGCGAATACGGGCGCCAGCCGACCGCAGCGGAACTCAAGCAGCTCTTCCCGTTTTTCGAGCGCTGATCGCGCGGGCCGGCGGCACGGTCTTATTGCCTCTTCGATATGGAAATCTGGACGATACAGAAGCTGCTCAACTGGGTCACCGAGTACCTCACGACCAAAGGCATCGAGGCGCCCCGCTTCAGCGCCGAGCTGCTGCTCTCGCACGTGCTGGGACTGAAGCGCAT
>DATKWR010000882.1:0-6841 GCA_035529475.1 Sedimentisphaerales bacterium
CAAATCCTTCTTTTGATTTGCGATATCGCGCGGATGGTCCTCACCAGTTCGGCTCCGGTGCCCTCTCCTGGCACCGCTTCCGGGCTTTCCTGCCATTGACCAAGGATGTTCTGCATTTTCATGATGTCTTTTCGGGCGTAGGCATCATTCAATTCAGCCATCAGCCTTGTACGCAAGCGACGAGACCCGTCGTCAGTTGCCTTGTCAGGGTGAATGAGTGAAGCGATCTGCCGATACAGTTTCTTGACATCTTCTGACTTCTCAGATTCTGCTGAGTAGGTGCGGGGTTCCATGTTGACACCCTTGTATTCCTCAGCGGTCGTTCTTGCCTGTGTTCTTGCTCTTATCGCCTCTTGGCTTAGATGATGATCATCGCGATTCTCTTGAGCTCTTAATTCAGCGATTTGCGCCTTGAGTTCGTCGAGTTCGACATACTTCCTACCCACCTCGGAAAAATAGCGATGCTCAAAACGCGCGACTGCAAGTTTGAGTTCTGTAAGATCAAGTTCCTTCTCGGCAAGTAACTCACACAAACTGGCTAACTCTGCCTTCTTTGCCGTGAGTTCAGCTTCTTCTGGCGTATTCATTCCAATCAAGTCAATTCTCCTGTATCGTTGCTACTACAATACCAAGACGCAACGAGCCTTCTCTCAGTAGCGCAGCCTGCTCAAAGCAAGAAGGCCGCATTGTCCTGTATCTCTTGCCCACGCTCCTGTGATTTCGCTCTTTCTCCATAGCTTCCCGCCACAATCAGCCTCGTCAAGTGGCTGCTGGCCAATCCTATCCCTGAGTGGCTCCTGCGTCAAACCGAATCTGCTTCTTGCAAACGGTGCTAATCGGTGTGAATCCGTGTCCGGCGTTCGTGGTATGGCGGATGGCGGTTCTGGTTCAATAGCGGGTTTCGGGTTTGACGGCTCGTTGGACTCTTCGGAAGTCATCGATCTCGCCGTCGTCTCTTACGCGCTGGCCAAGCTCCGTGAAGACCTTTGGCGCGGTCCAGCGCCAGCGTTCGACGTGGCCATCGGCGAACGAGAAGTTCCCGCCCTGCGAATGCCGGCCGGCGGGGAGGTCCCACCATCGCGGCGGGTCCTCGGCCCAGTCCCAGCCCCGCGGCGGGATGCCAAAATGCGAATCGTAGATGCTCTCCTCGTGGACATCGACGAAGAAGATCAGCTCCGCCGGCCGAGGATTGACGATCTCGGACTCCTTGGCGAAGCTCGGCAGGTTGGCCGACTTGTTGGAGTAGGGCAAGCCATTGATAGACTGGCTCAGGTTGTAGCTGCGGGTGCGCTTGAGGTTCAGGACCTCGCCTGCTTCCGTTCGCACCTTCCCCATGTCGGATGGGCACCGGTAGATGTCGGTCGATTCGTTGTAATGCCAGAGCAGGCCGTGCTTGATATTGTCGGTGGTGGTATCGAGCGGCGCCAGGCCGGGGCACCACGTTAGATCCTTGCTGAAACCCGCCGACGGCGACTGCGTGTCGATGTAATAGACGAACCGGTTGGGCAGCAGAAAGCCATCGTGGTCCGTCGAATAGAGCTTTGCACAGATTTGAAGCTGCTTGAGGTTGTTCAGGCAGGTCAGCTCCCGGCCTTTTGCTCTCGCCAGAGAAAGCGCCGGCAGCAAAATAGCAATCAGAAGGGCGAGAATCGCGATGACAACCAGCAATTCGACCAGCGTAAAAGCCGGACGACGCTTTGAGCCCGCTGCCTCGAACACCATGAGCCTCTCATTTCGATATCGCATCCTGCACCTGCATTTTTGGTGGCTCTGCGGCACAATCGCGCTCGAGGAAACCCCCAACCCCGGCCGACAGCCGGAGCGGCTTCCATAATCTGTATCTACTATACTACCAGAATCTTGTTCTCTTGCACGGATTTTGTTGGAGAAGCCGTGGCTGGCTTGCCGGTAGTCGCGGATTATCGTTTGGTTATGGCCGCGGCCCAGGGGCCTTTGGCTGGGGCGTCAATCGTCGTAACTTTCCCGCCTGAGATTTCAGCTTTTTGGCCCCAATCGCCGGTTTGGATATTTACCCATTGAAGAGCGAGAGTGCCGGGGCACGCTTTCAAGTCGAGGCCGACCGAGCCGCCATCGGTGAAAAAGAGCACGTATTGCTCGGCGGGCTTTGCGGCGAGATACGCCTCATCGCTCTGGCGGTCGCTGAGAAGCTCGATGTGAGATTCGATGTCCCAGAATTTGACGAGGCTTTCAACTTTTCGTGCGGCCTTGATGCAGGCCTGGGCCGTCTCGTTCAGGCCGATCCCGCTGGTGGGGCGATGAAAGCGGCACGATGCAGACCCGGCGATGAGATTCCGCCAGAAGCGCTCGACGCCGTCGATGGGCGTACCGGAGCCGAAACTCGTTTGGCCGTCCGAGTAAATCTTCGTGTGGTTCAGCGGGCGCGGATGTTCGCGGGCCTGCTGCGAAACCCAAATCATATTGTTCCAATGGTCCTGGTTGAAGGTTCGGCTGTTGACCTGGGAAACGTCAATAAACGGATAAGCCTTCGGATCATCGAAGGCCTGTTTCAACTTCGCAGAGACTTTCGGTTTCCAGGCATCGTCGAACATATCCGTGACATAGACCTCGACGCCTTTGGCGGCGGCCCGGGTCTTGATAAATTTCATCCAGTAGCGTCCCCACTCCACGGGGGTGGAGGTCTCGTTATCCATGCAATACAAAACATTGCCGTATTGCAGGCTGCACGAGAGCATCTTGGCGACGAACTGCTCCTGAAAATCCCGAACGACGTCAAGCGGCTTTTTGTAGAGCGGCATTCCCGGAATCGAGTGGAAGAACGGCTGCCTGTCCCGGTAGGCGGGGGCGGGATAGCTGTCGGCCAGGCCGGACTGCTGGGGGGTGTAGTTGATATTGTTGGAGGGACGCCAGGGACTGTTCTGCCAGTGTTCCTGCGAGAAGTCGAACCGGTCCCAGACCTCTATCTGGATGACGATTTCCCTCTCCTTGCACCATTGAAGGCAATTTGCGAACCTGTCCCAGTAGTCGGCGTTCCACTGGTTCAAATCGAATTTGCCGTCGGGCAGTCTCTTGTGAGGCTTGAGGTCGGGCCCTTCGCGCTGGCTCATCGTATTGCGAACGTAGTTGGCGCCGACGCTCGCTATTTCATCCAGATGCGGCTTGAGGTCGTCCAGGAGGAATATGTGATCCGTTTTGCTGCCTCCCAGCAGCAGCACGGGTTTGCCTTCGTACTGCCAATAGCGCGGGTTCTGGCCGTATGGCTTGATACAGTTCTGATTCGACGGCTGATTGCCTTTGAGCTCAGGAGCCAAAACGACCGAGAATACCGATGCGCACAGAATCAGAAGACGTTTCATAGTCATTCCTCCATCATTAAGATTGCTCATGTTACCGACGTTTCCCGAGCCGACCGAAAGAAAGAAGTCCCGGTCAGGGCATTCAGGATACCCGGTCAGACCGGTTGAGAGAACCGTTTTTTTGGCATGGTTCAGTCTCATATATTCAAAGGTAACACTTTTCAATCTGGTGCAATGGCCACGAACAATCATAACAGTCTGTCAAAACAGGAGTTGCGGCGAAAATGGTAAATTGTGGGGTACAGAAAAGTGTTACCCTGCTCTGGACCATGCCGTTTTTCTGGAGATTTTCGCCTTGTCTGGTCCGGAGAACGCCGGGGGACCGGCCACGACGTAGCTCCCATTCTCGGTATCTGGAAAGGCTTTTCAGACAAAAACATCCGGCATTTCCGGATAAGTCCGCAAAAAAATATGCCGATGTATAATACGCAAGTTTTTCTTGTTGACAAGAACTTGGTGAATTTAGTATAAATAGGGATTAGTGAAGCTTGTATCCGCCCCAAACGCGGTCTTGCCGAAGCGCAGCCTGCGGATACTTGGAGGTCTTTGGGCTTCCAGGCAGCAGAGACGGCTTTAGTCTCTTGCAAATCCGCCAAAGAACACAGAATTGTAATGGTACAGCTAAGACCATCGAAGCAGTATGCTTCAGAGACAGTTTGCCTTGCAGGTCAACGGCCAATCTTTCTGGGAAGGAGGTGGCGTCATATCACGAAAAATGCCTTGGGCAGACGTGAATCAGGATGTATCGAAGGTAAACACTCTCATCGGTCTTTTTCAATCTAACCCTTTTTGAAGGAGGACTGACCATGTCCAAAAAACTGATTTGTCTCATGTCTCTTGTTTTGGTTTTGGGTCTGGCTGCCGTCAGCTCGGCAGGCTTGAATGACGATCCAGACCTCGCCGGTTGGTGGAAGTTCGACGGCAATACGCTCGACTCTTCCGGCAACGGCCGGGACGGTGTGCTCGTGGGCGATGCTACCCTCGTCGATGTCAGCATACTTGATGGGGGCGTATCTCTGGACGGCACCGGGGACTACGTGACCATCCCCGGCTACAAGGGCATCAACGCCGACCGCACCGACCCCAACAATCTTTTCAACCCGGCATTCAGTGTTGCCGTCTGGGTTAAGACAACGGACATCACGGGTGCGCTTGTGACCTGGGGCAGTAGCGATGGCACCGGCGTAGGCGGTCAACGCCAATCCTTCCGCATCGACGCGGGCAGATTGCGTGCCGAACACGGCAACGGTAACCTTCAGGGCGCCACCACTGTCAACGACGGTGAATGGCACCATATTGTGCAGACCACGCAGCCCGGGGCCGAAGGCGGCGCCCTGCGACCTCCGGACACCCTTCTCTACCTCGATGGCGTGGAAGAGACATACCAGGGAGCCGGAAGCGTCAATATCTTCAACCTTACTGAGGATAACGATGTCTGGATCGGCGAAGATGCCTCGGCTACCGGCCGGTATCTTGCAGCACAATTTGACGATGTTCGAATCTACAGCCGCGTGCTGGATGCGAACGAGGTCGCTGAACTGGCTATTCGGCCCAAGTCCTGGATGTCTGATCCGGCCGTAGGCAGCCTCGTTGAGGACGTCTCCGTCCTGCTGAGCTGGACACCCGGAGGCTACGCGGTTGAGCACGACGTCTACTTCGGCGCCACTGCCGACCTTGGAGCCGATCAACTCCTGGGCCGTCAAGCCGGGACCACAACTCTGGCAACCGGTCTTGAGAAGAACACGACGTACTACTGGCGCGTTGACGACATCACCGCCGACGGGACGGTAATCACCGGCACCCTCTGGAACTTCTGGGTTCCCCCGAAGAGCGCTTACGCCCCCAGCCCGGCCGACGGTGTCAAGATTCTGGACACTACCGCGACTCTCAGTTGGACCGGTGGCTTTACCCCGATCATGCACCAGGTATATTTCGGGACCGATCCCAATGAGGTCGCGAATGCGGCTGGCGCTCCGCTGGTAATGGACATTGGCTATGACACCGGCGAGCTGCAACCGGACACAGCCTACTACTGGCGCGTCGATGAGTTCTACGGAGCAGAGACGGTCAAAGGTGCGGTCTGGAGTTTCAGCACTGTTCCAGTACTGCCTGTGACGGACGACCCGAATCTTGTCGCCCAATGGACGTTTGATGGCGATTCCGGCGGCGTTGCACTGGATCAGTCAGGCAACGGCAATCATGTCGCGCTTAGAAATGGCGCACAGATCGTGGCCGGTCACGGCGGCGATGTGCTGGACCTGGACGCAACCGGATACGGAGCTGTCAGCAACCTGGTTTACGCGAGCACGGGCCTCACTGAGGTTACGGTTAGCTCCTGGGTCCGCACGGACGACCCGGGCGCCCAATACATCCTCTCGTTTGACCGTAACGAGTACTACCGTCTGGCGGTGGGCGCCACCAATACACCCGTTACTGACGGCCAAGTTGGCTGGCATGTCTGGACCGATGCAGGACAGCTCGACTACGGCAGCGTAACGCGAGTTGACGACGGCGAGTGGCACCATATAGCTGGCATCTTTGACAATGGAACTGCGACCATTTACATCGACGGTTTCGCAGAACCCTCAGCGACACTGGGTACTACCTACGGTACGGGCAACACCCGCTATGGCCTCATAGGTGCCAACTCCGAAGAGAGCACCTTCGACGACGGCACCACCGGCGGTGGACCTCCGATCTTAGGTGAAATCGATGACCTTTGCATCTACAACAAGGCGTTCACCGAGGATGAGATGAGGCAGCTCTATGGTAATCTGGCGATCGCCTGGCAGCCGCAGCCCGATTTGGGCGATGTCAACGACGTCTGGACCATGGGTTCGCTCTCCTGGACACCCGGCGACGGGGCGGTCGAGCATGACGTCTATTTCGGCACAGACCCCAACGCCGTTGCGGCAGCGGATGCGTCCGATACCACAGGCATTTATCGTGGGCGTCAGACTGAGACTGCGTATGTCTCACCCGTGAATCTCGACTTCGACCAGGATTACTACTGGCGCATCGATGAAGTGGCAGCCGATGGCACAATCAGCACCGGCAACGTCTGGAGCTTCACGACAACCAGTGAGATCGTCCTGTCCGATGAGGACATACCCTTCCCGTATGACAACAGTGTCGATCCATTCGTCTCCGAGTTCTTGATGGATTTGGATCCGGCCTTGGACATGAGCGCTCCGATCGCCCGACTGGCGATTTCGTACACCGGTCAAGCCGCTCCTGGAAGCGTCACGGTCGATGATCTGACTGGCACCACCACGGTGGTCGGCCGAGGCGCCGATATCGCCGGCACCGCCGACGAATTCCAGTATGCCTACACGATGCTCACCATGAATGGTTCGATGACCGTCAAGGTCGATAGCTTCGCGCACACGCACGACTGGAGCAAGGCGGGTATCATGATCCGCGAAACCCTGGATCCAAGTTCGGCGTTCGCGGCGGTGTATGCAACCGGCGCCAACGGTGTACGGTTTGAGGCCAGGGCAATGGCC
>DATKWR010000883.1:0-11041 GCA_035529475.1 Sedimentisphaerales bacterium
CGACCGGACTCGTTCGGGCAGGAGCTTATGGCCCCTTCTGAGATTCTTGACCATAACGTCGGGATCCGAGTTGATGATCTTGCCCGGATTCATCACGTTATGCGGGTCGAAGATGGTCTTTATTTTGCACAGCAGCTCGTAGTACTCGTCGCCGTACTGCCGCCGGACAAACGCCGCCCTGACCAGACCGTCGGCGTGCTCGCCACTGATCGAGCCGCCCAGCGACCACGCGAGCGAAAAGACGTCGTTTGCAATCGCGCGCATCTTATCCACGTCTTCCGGCTCGCTCAAATCCAGGAAGGGGCGCGAATGCAGCTCGCCATCCCCGGCGTGACCGAAGAAAGACACTTCCACGCCGTACCGGCGGGCAATCTCCTGCAGGCCGGCGATGTAGTCGGCAAGCCGGCGATAATCGACCGAGACATCTTCCATGAACTCGGCCGGGTGTTTCCGGCTCCGTTTTCTGTACAGCAGCGGTCCGGCGTCCTTCCGCGATTTCCACAAGCGCTTCTGCTGCTGCGGGTCGAGCACTATAGTCCGTCCCGAGGCCAACTGCCCCACGACTGCATCCGTCTGCTTGATTTTCTGCTCCACCTGCTGCTGTGTCTGGCCTACATGCTCGACCAAAAGAACGGCGGCGGCGCCGGCCGGCAGAATGTCCCGGTATTCGGGCAACGCCTTGAACGCCAGCTCGATGAGGCTCTTGTCCATGAGCTCGCACGTTGCGGCCCCGCTATCGACAATAGCCGGCACCGCCTGGGCCATCTTGTCCAGAGAGTCAAACTCAAGCTGCAGCAGCCCTTTGGCCGCCGGCAGGGGAACCGTCCTGAGCGTGACGCGAGTGAAAATCGCCAGCGTTCCTTCCGAGCCCACCAGGAGCCGGGCCATATCAATTCGCCCGTCGTGGCAAACCCCCGCGATGTTATAACCGCTGCGATTTCGTTTGGTGGCGGGCAGCGCCTTGTGGATGACCTCCTGCTTTCCGGAAAGAACCGCCAGGCATTCACGGGTGATCGAGGCCACCCTGTCGTCCTGCGATTGTTCCGGATCAAGATCATTCGTGAACAGAACAACACTGCCGTCCGCCAAAACGGCCTCAACGGCCTCGATACAGTCGCTCATGTGCCCAAATTGCAGCGAGTGGGAACCGGTAGAATTGTTGGCCACGCACGCGCCCACGACGGCCCGGTTGGCGCTCGATGGGTCAGGCCCGATTTTCCTGCCGAACCCGGCAAGATACCGGTTCAGGTCATCGAGCACCACGCCCGGCTCACAGGTGACCTCCTGGGCGTTATCATCGGCGCTGACGATTCCGGTCATATAGCGGGTCATGTCAAAGACGATGCCGGCGCACAACGATTCGCCTGCCAGGCCGGTTCCGGCTCCGCGGGCCGCCACGGGAATACCTTCGGCCGCCGCGTATTTGACTACGGCCGCCACGTCGGCGGCGTCGCGCGGTGCGACAACGCATCGCGGAACGATCCTATAAATGCTCGCATCGGTGCTGTAGGCCACCCTGTGCAGGATGTCGGCAAGAACGTCGCCCCGCACAATCTCAGCCAAATCAGCGGCAATTTCCTCGGGTTGCTTTTTCATCGGTTCGTCCACGTCCATCTCGACTACTGCTCGAAATCGCGAGGCAGGAATTGGGCCTGAGAAACGGCTCCGGTCATTCGCAGGACCGCGAGATCGTCTTGGCTGACCTGTCCCTTGATGAATTGTTGCACGGTAGGATGGGGATGATTGCGAATATGATCGGCGTCGCCGTCGGCAATGATTTTTCCGTTGTGCAGCATGACGATGCGATTGGCCACCTTGTAGGCCATTGTCATGTCGTGTGTCACCACGACGGACGTTACACCAAGCTCTCTTTGAAGCTTCACAATGAGCTCACTGATCACGTCGGAATAAATAGGATCCAGTCCGGTGGTCGGCTCATCGTAGAGAATCACTTCCGGGTTCAATGCAATCGCCCTGGCCAATGCGACTCTTTTGCGCTGCCCCCCGGAAAGGCTGGCCGGAAAGTAATTCTGAAAGCCATCGAGGCCGACCATGGCCAGCTTGGACTTGACGAGGTCTTCGGCCTGTGTCCAATCCTTTATTTCACAGTGCTGGCGTATCGGGAATATGATGTTCTCGCTAACGCTGAGGCTGTCAAAGAGCGCCCCTCCCTGAAACAGGAAACCATAGTGCGTGCGGACCTTGTTCAACTCGTTTTCATTGAGATTGTCAATGCGCTGGTCCCTGTAATAGACTTCGCCCGAACTGGGCCGCAGCAGAACGATCAGATGTTTGATCAGGACCGTTTTGCCGCATCCGCTCGGCCCGATAACAACGGTCGTTTGGCCCTTCCGAATCCCCAGGGAGACGTTGTCCAGAACAACTTTGCTGCCGAATTTCTTCGTGACGCTCTTGAGAACGATGACGGAGTCGTTGCGACTACCCTGCGTGCTGTCTTTTTCGTGGTCCGGTTTCACTTCTTGTTCTGCTCTTTCATCAAACCAGGCTCTTGAGCGGCCAAAATGTACTGTAAATTGACTTGAAAATCACCGCCAATGCAAAATCCAGCGCCAGTATGGAGATGAAACTGAACACAAACGCCTCGGTGCAGGCCTGGCCGACGCCGCGTGCCCCTTCCTTGCATGTAAAACCCTTATAACAACTGATCGCCGCGAGAGCCACGCCAAAAAAGAAGCCTTTCACCACCCCGATAGACACATCCCACAGCTCCACTCCAGAGGCACTGAAGCTCCAGTAGGCCCGACTGTTGATCCCAAGGGTAACAACGCTTACGAAGTACCCGCCGATAATCCCCATCAAATCAGCAAAAATGATCAAGAATGGCGTGAGCAGCAGGCACGCCAGAACCCGCGGCGCAGCCAGATAGCGAATCGGATCCGTACCCATGCTCCTGACCGCATCAATCTGTTCGGTCACATTCATCGTGCCCAGCTCGGCGGTTAAAGCCCCCCCGATACGCCCGGCCAGCATAACAGCCGCAAGCACGGGTCCCAATTCTTTGACAACCGAAATGTTGATCAAAACACCCAGGTGCTCCTCCAGCCCCATACCCGCAAGCTGATCGTAGGCCTGAACGGCCAAGGTCATTCCCACGAACGCGCCCGTGATCATCACAACCGGGACACTCCGCACCCCGATGATATACATCTGCGTCCAGATCAGCGGATACGTACACGGGCTCAGACAGCTTCGAAAAGACGCGATCATCGACTGCCAGAGAAACCTGGCGAATCGTCCTATATTGTTCACGCCCCCTATCGTCCGGGCGCCTACGGCTCCTATCATTGCATGGTGCTCCCAAAACAAATTTCACGACAAGCTCTGTGGCTCAATACTAAATGGTCAAGGACCAATCGTCAATTGTCAATTCTCGCGGGAAGAATAAGACCCGCCCGGCAATAACGCCAAAAAAATACTATTTCTCATAAAACCCCCCCCCCGATGTGTCGATAATCTTCAAATAGAATAGAGACTGGCTACTTATGGGACATTATCGGGCACCATGGAACAAGCGTTCAATGTGATCCATGTCTCACGGGCTCGTCAGCAAGAGCTATGTGGAGGATTAGATAGTTGAGTAAGTGGATTCCTGTCCTGGTCGTTGAGGATGAAGAGCTTGTCCGCAAGGCGCTCGAGCGCAGCCTGCAACTGTACGGATTCAGGGTCTATCTGGCTGAAGATGGACGGGCGGGACTGGAGCTCGCGGAGGACAAGAAGCCAGCGTTCGTTTTGCTGGACTGGATGATGCCGGGCATGGATGGACTGGAAGTTCTTGCGGAACTCAAGCACAACGAGCAAACAGAACGCATCCCGGTGTTTATGCTGACAGGCAGAGGAATGATAGGCGATTTGGACCAAGCGTTCGAGATAGGTGCAGACGGCTATATTAACAAGCCGGCCGACCTCAGCGAGCTGGGGCGAGTGGTTAAAGCCAAATGGGAAAAATACGAGAAGGCGGCAACCGTCGGATGACAACAGATAAAGCACAGGTCATGAAAAATGAACATGAAAAGCACAATTAGGAACGCGGTGCTGGTGGCGATATTCATCGTAGCCGTCGCGGGCGTTTTCATCCTGGCACAAAGGAAGGTGACAAAGGATGTCACACACTGCGGCCTGATCTCCATCATGGCGGCATGTGTGCTCATATACTTCTACAACAGATATGTCTATGGAGCCATCGAGCCGTACCAGCCCGTGAAGGACACGGGGCCCGAAGTCAAGGAGTTCCAGGCGCGCACGAGGCGTCTTGAGGAAAAGGTTCGCAAGCTCACCGCTGAATTGTCGGCCGCCAAGCTGAAGCTCGAAACGGAAATCTCAAATCGACCGCTCGACCAGAGAGAGCTGCAGCAGCGATTGAAACATCTGAACTGCCTGTACGGGTTGTCCAAGATTGTCAATCGGCAGGAAATACCGCTCGAACAGATTTTCCACGAGACGGTTTATTTGATTCGCGATGCCTTCCGCTATCCCAACGCCATGTGCGTCAGGATTACCTTTGACGGGATACGCTACGAAACGGACAACTTCAAGAAGAGCGAATCAAGCCGCCAGACCCGGATCAAGGCGCAAAGTGAAGATGTAGGCGCTATCGAGGTCTATCACCTCGCGGGAGCATCGCAGAGCGGCCAGGAGGTGTTCCTGAAGGAAGAAGATGATTTGCTCAGCGCGGTCGCCGAATGGCTGGGCAGCATTGCGGAACGCAAGAAGGCCGAAGAGAAGCTGCGACTGTTTCGAAACTTGATAGAGCGGTCCAACGACTGCATTTTCGCCGTAGAGCCCAAATGGGGTCGTTTCCTGGACGTCAACAACAGAGCGTGCGACAGCCTCGGATACACGCAAAAAGAGCTGCTCAATATGATGACCATCAAAGACATTGAAGAGTCCCTGCCCGATGATGAATCGTGGCGAAAACAGGTGGAGCAGCTCAAGCAGAAGAAGGACATCGTCAAAGAAAGCCGCTACAAGCGCAAAAACGGGACGACGTTTTTCGTCGAGACAAGTTTGAAGCTTGTGAGCCAGGAAAAGCAGGACTACATCATCGCCATCGCGCGGGACATCACGGAACGTAAGCGGGCTGAAACCACACTGAAGACGGCGCAGGAGAAACTCCTCGAGACCGCCCGCGAGGTGGGTATGGCCGAAGTCGCCACCGGGGTGCTGCACAACGTGGGCAATGTCCTTAACAGCGTCAGCGTCACGGCGGAGTCCATTCAGAAAAGAATCCGGAACTCAAAAATCTTTTATCTCGGCGACGTCGTGTCCCTTCTCGATGAGCATAAGCACGAGCTGGGGACGTTCATCACGACGGAGGAACCGGGCAAGAAACTACCCGCCTTTCTCGCGAATCTGTCCGAGGAGTTGGTCGATGAGCAGAAACGCTGCCTCGAGGCGCTGGAGGCATTGACCAAACACGTCCAGCACGTCGGCGATATCATTCAACTACAGCAATCGCACAGCAAAGCCAAGGGGCTCACCGAGCCGACGTCCATCGCAGAACTCGTCGAAGATACAATTCAAATCAACTCTGAAGCGCTGACGCGAAACAACGTGGAGGTCCGATGTGAAATCGCGGACCTTCCGACCGTCTTGGTGGACCGTCACAAGGTCCTGCAGATGCTCACAAACCTGATCAGCAACGCCATATATGCCCTGTCAAAGAGCGGTCGGGACGACAAGGTGCTCAAGGTATGCGTGGGAGAGCCCAAAGAGGGGTACTTCCGTATCGACGTATGCGACAACGGTATTGGGATTCCCAAAGAGAACCTGACGCGGATCTTCGAGCACGGGTTCACGACCAAGAAGAGAGGGCATGGCTTCGGACTGCACAGCACAGCTTTGTCAGCCAACGAATTGAACGGCTCCATAAGAGTCCATAGCAACGGACCGGGGAAAGGCGCCGTGTTCACCGTCGAGTTACCCTTTAAAACACAGGAGGCGACAAAATGAGTAAATCGGGCAACGCCATAGCTCACCGCATTTTGGTCATCGATGACAATCCCAGTATACACAAGGATTTCCAGACCATTCTTGTCGAAGAGGAGGAAAGCACGACCCTCAGCGCTCTGAGGACCGAGGTGTTTGGCGACAGCAGCCGCGAACCCGCGAACAAGAGCGTTTATGATCTCGAGTTTGCCTCTCAGGGCAAAGAGGGCTGTGAGAAGGTCAAACAAGCTTGCTCCGAGAACCGACCCTATGAGCTGGCTTTCGTCGATATGCGGATGCCGCCGGGCTGGGATGGGCTCAAGACAATCGAACACATTTGGGAAACCGACCCGAATATTCAGGTGGTGATATGCACGGCCTATTCCGACTATTCCTGGGGAGAGATCAGCGAACGGCTTGGAAGGTCTGAGAACCTCCTGATTCTCAAAAAGCCGTTTGACAGCGCCGAAGTGGCGCAGCTCGCCAGCGCCTTGACGGAAAAATGGATCCTCGCGAGGCGGGCCTCTCTGAAAACCGAGCAATTGGAGCAAATGGTAAAAGAGCGAACGAACGAGCTCACGCGGACCAACGAACAACTCGAGCAGGAGATCGCCGAGCGGCGAGAGGCCGAGCGGAGGCAAGCCGAGCTTATCGAGAAAGTGGACAGCGTCAATAAAGAGCTAAAGGACTTTGCATCCATCGTTTCGCATGATTTGAAGGCGCCGCTGCGCGGAATCAAGAGCCTGGCCACCTGGATACTGGACGACTGCTCGGACAAGCTTGGTGAGCAGGGGAACGAGCAGATACACTTGCTGTTGGGCCGCGTGGAGCGAATGTACAATCTGATTGACGGGGTGCTTCAATATTCCATCGTCGGCCGCGTCGAAGAACAACCGACCCAGGTGAATCTGGATCAGTTCGTCCCGGAAATCATTGATATGCTCGTTCCGCCGGAACACATCAAAGTGACAATCGAAAACGACATGCCCGTTATCGAAGGTGAAGAAACTCAAATTATGCAATTGCTCCAGAATCTCCTGAGCAACGCTATAAAATATAATGACAAGCCCGAGGGCTGGATCAGAGTGGGTTGTGTCGAAGAGGATGGATGGTGGAAGTTCAGCGTTTCCGACAACGGCCCCGGCATTGAGAACAGGCATTTTGAGAGGATCTTCAAGATGTTCCAGGCCCTGTCGGTCACAGAAGAGTTCGAAGGCACGGGCGTCGGGCTTACGGTCGCCAAGAAGATCGTGGAACTGCACGGCGGCAAAATCTGGGTGGAGTCAAAAGTCGGAGAAGGAAGTACGTTTTTCTTTATCTGGCCAAAGAAAGAAATGGGGGTTAAGGATGCACAGCTCGAAGCCAATATTGCTCGTTGAGGATGACAGCGTCGATGTCATGACGGTCAAACGGGCCCTCAAGGACCTCAACGTCTCGAACCCGCTTGTTCCTGCCGGCGACGGCGAGGAGGCCCTTGCGTACCTTCGAGACCGGGGCACGCCAAGACCCTGCGTCATTCTGCTGGACTTGAATATGCCGAAAATGAGTGGCACCGAGTTTCTCAAAACCGTCAAGGCGGATGAGGCATTGAGAATGATCCCCGTCATTGTGCTGACGACCTCAACCACTGAGCAGGACATCGCCAGGAGCTTTGAGCTTGGAGCGGCCGGATACATGGTCAAGTCCATCGATTATGACAAGTTTATCGACACGATCAAAGCAATTGACCTGTACTGGAAGCAGAGCAAACTGCCGCCGAACGGAGAGTAACTTCATGGAAAACACACGATACAAGATTCTGTTGATCGAAGACAATGAACTCGACCAGATGGCATTCAAGCGCTTCATCGAGAATAATGCAGTTCCGTACGATTGCATGGTTGCCGGCTCCGTGGCCGAGGCAAATCGCATCCTGGCTGAGAACCAGTTTGACATCATAATAACCGACCATTCACTCGGAGACGGAACGGCGCTCGATGTCCTGCAGTCGGCCCAGAATACCCCCGTTATCGTCGTCACCGGAGCGGGCGACGAAGAAACAGCGACCAATGCATGGAAGGCGGGCGCCTACGACTATCTGGTAAAAGACATCAATCAGAATTACCTCAAAGCGATTCCAATCACGGTCGAGAATGCCATCAGACACAATATTATGGAGAAGAAACTCCAATTGCTTTCCGGCGCGGTGATGAGCACTGAGGACAGCGTCTATATCACCGACATCCAGGGCAAGATCGTGTTCGTCAACAAGGCCTTCTGCAAAACGTACGGCTACAAGGAAGACGAGATTGTCGGCAAAAACGGCAACGTCCTCTGGATCGGGAGGCATCAGAGCAAGAATACCAGAAGCGTATTCCAGACCAAGACCGTTGGCAGCAGTTGGGAAGTCGGCTTCTACCACAGGCGCAAGGACGACAGCGTATTCCCGGTCTCCCTTTCGAGATCGAATATAAAAGACGCAAGCGGCCGGGACGTGGCGATTGTCGGGGTAGCTCGGGACATCACCGAACGCATCCTCGTGGAGGACGAAATCAGAACGGCAAGTTTGAAGCTGAAGAGAAAAAATCAGCTCCAAAATGAAATTGCCATCATGGTCACGGAGACGCTGCAAAGATTACTGGCGGCTAATAACCTTGAGATGGCCAGGAGGCTCGTGGATGACTATCTCGACATTTCGAGAATCGAGACCGAAAAGATCGCGCTCAACCCGCAGCCGTTCAGCCTCACGTCGCTGCTCGCCGAGGCGGTGGAAGCCTTTACACCGCTCGCAGCCGAACGGAACATTGATCTTAAAAACTTGTCCGGCGACCCAGAACTTGTCGTCACCGCCGACCAGGACAGAATAGCGCAGGTGCTGGTCAATCTGCTCAGCAGGGCCATAAAGTTCTCTCCTCCGGGGGGGCACGTCAGCGTCCAGGCGAAAGACGCGGGCCACGAATTGTGTATTGAGATAAAGGACGACAGCCCACCACTGGAACGTAACGAGATTCACAGGATTGTCCATCGGTCGGACTGGATCAGGGAACAGTTCAACGCCGGTCGGGAAGATCTCGCCCTTGGATTGCGGATCGCCAAGGATCTGGTCGAAATGCACGGCGGGCGAATATGGGCTGAAAGCTCGGAAACCAAGAGAAACATCTTCTGTTTCACGGTACCCAAAGCCGCAGTCCGACGGGAAGTCGCTTTGGAGGTGTCCGCGGCGGATACAAACTGAGGCTTCTCAGGCGGGCGCGCTCACCCGCGACTGCCCACGTTCAAGGGGTGGGGTGGTTGGCGTCCTCGACGGCCACCTCGCCATAGACGCCGTACTCGTAGGTCTGGACGATATCTCCCGCCGCATCGCTCACCGCCACGACGCTGCCCAGAGCCTGCCCTGAATTAGCCGAAGCCCTGAGCGGAGCCGAAGGGGTAGTCGAACGGGGCGTCGAAGTGGTAGTAATAGACGGCGTTGGCGACCCCAACCGTATTTTCGATTTGCGATTTACGATTGTCGATTTTGACGGATGGGAATTTGAATCCTTCGGCCTCGCTCAGGACAAGTTTTGAAATTGTTTCGGGCTTCGGATTTCGGATTTGCTTCATGCCCGGGCCGTAGATGTATTTGCGCAGCAGGTTGTTATTGCCGTCGTACTCGGCGAGCACGCCGGCGGCGCCGTGCGCGCACAAGCGTCCCGAGCGCAGTCGAGGAACCCTCCGTACAGTAGCCATTCGATGGATTCGCCGAACTCACCACAAGCCTTTTTTCCACGCGTCGGCCTAAGACATCGTGCTTGTAGGCGATTTGCTGCCAAGTAGAGGGGTCCTGTCAAGCAAAGAATAGGTGACTGTCCCTCACCCCGCCCTGACCCACAACCTCGCCATCCTCTGGCGTCAATTACGATGTTCTATACAGAGCAGGACGCACCCTATTTTCTGCAACCGTCTCAAGCACAATAATAGGGTCCGTCCCTATTATTCCTAGGAGCATCTCCATTGCATTGTAGCCGATTAGTGCGTATAGTGGTACGAGAAGAAAAACACTGGGAGTAGCTAATCTAGGGACCATAAGGTTAAAGAGCCACCAAAACAATTCGCCTGCCAAAACACCAAATACAAGGGATGTGAACAGGCATAAAACACTAAACTTGCCGGTTCTGAATAAAAACATCTTTGTTATAAAGATGCCAAGGCTGGAGCCCAATGGGACACCTGCGAACAGAGCAATCAAGCCCATAGAAGTAAAAGAGTCTAGACCAAGCATATCTTTATAGTATATGGCTATAAAGCTAGCTATCCCGAGCAGGTAGGCCATTATAAATCCAACCAACAGTGACAAAAGTGATTTTATATTGCCCATTTTAATTACCATTTCAAATCTCTCATCAATATCATTTGGAGTCGCTTCACTGTTTGTACGTCGTTTTAGTCTGTTTATCAATTGTATGTTATCCCTACAAGCTGGATCCCATTCATCACGATGTTCGGTTATTCGGGACAGTCACCGGTTTCAGCAGCCCATAATAGGTGGCTGTCCCGATTTTCTAAATAGGGTCCGTCCCTAGTATCCTCCTAGTATCCTACTAGTTTTTCCCCCTCAGGAGCATCTCCATTGCATTGTAGCCGATTAGTGCAAATAGTGGTACGAGAAGATAAACACTGTAATCAGATATCGGCCACAAAAAGGCTGCCAAAACAGCAAATACAAGGGATGTGAAGAGGCATAAAACACTAAACTTGCCGGTTCTGAATAAAAACATCTTTGTTATAAAAATGCCAAGACTGGAGCCCAATGGGATACCTGTGAACAGAGCAGCAAAGCCCCTAGAAATAAAAGAGTCTATACCAAGCATAAGCATATCTTTATAGATAGCTATAAAGCCAGCTATCCCGAGCAAGAAGGCCACTATAAATCCAACCAAAAGTGATTTTATATTGCCCATTTTAGTTACCTTTCAAATCTCTCATTATCGGGAGTCGCCCTACTGTTTATCAATTGTATGTTATCCCTACAAGCTTCATCCCATTCATCACGATGTTTATTAGGATTGTCCGGCTAGCAGGTGTATTCTACTATCCACAGGTAACATTGGCAACTCTGCTCAGTTGAATAGTGCAG
>DATKWR010000884.1:0-3248 GCA_035529475.1 Sedimentisphaerales bacterium
GTGTCTTATTCCTATCTGAAGACGGATGTCAAATTCAAGTATCCATTTTACAGCAAGGAAGGAGCTTTTTCCTTTGAAGATTCAAGCGGCACTCACACCGGTGTTACGTCGTTTTGCGAGAACACGGAAGGATCTGACCCGAATAAGGGGCTCGTTCGTGAGCAGGTTGATATTCTATACGACGAACAGGCCGACGAGGCGGGCACTGCACAATTCGCCGTCGATTTGTGCAAACATACGGACCCCTATCAGGTTGGCCTGGCCCTTGTGCCGCGAGACGGCTCGCTTCGTGAAATCGTCACCGGCGTCGAGCAGAAGATGGCTGAGTTCAAAACCGACCCGGATTACGAAAAACTGCGCGCGCTTCGCCCGATTGACAGCCTGATTGTCCCTGATGTTCTCTACAAGTTGACTCATCATTTCAAAGACCTGGAGGGCAAACATCTCGCAAACGAACGCTGGCCGGGCTATTCCATCTTTGAGGCTATGCAAGTAATAGACTTCACACTGAGTCGAACAGGTGTAGTGCTGAAATCAGAGGCACGAATCATTGCCCCGCCATTTGCCAGGAAGCCTCGCTCGATAGAGGAGCCCCGATACTTCTACTTCAACCGGCCTTTTTTGATCTATGTCAAGAAACGCGGGGCGGAGTTCTCGCCTTTCTTTGTCATGTGGGTGGACAACACCGAGTTAATGAAGGAATTCTGAGCTTGTCTCCAATGCGGACTGGCAGGCAAGCTCACTGATAGACCAAACGTGGAATCTTTTGAGGGAGACCAAGTATGTCCGAGCGAGGTGTATCCAGGAAGTTGGGACCGGCAGAGGTCCTGGTTGTTGTGTTTGTGGGTTTGTTGGTGCTGGCTGTGGCCGGACCTGCTGCGCAAAAGTCGCGGTTCGATGCCCGCCGCGCTGCGTGCACTGATAACCTGTCTGAAATCGGCAAAGCGATGCTGATCTATGCCAACGATTATGATGGCCAATTGCCCCGGTCGGGCGGCAGGAACAGCACATGGGCCCAGACCGTCCCCGATTGGCAGGCACCCAACCGATTGCGGGCTTTCGGCCTGGCGTCTGACGGCAGCGGTGGGCGGGCAACGATCTCTTCCTGTTTCTATCTGCTGGTCAAGTATGCGGGTGTCTCGCCTGGCACCTTCATTTGCCCGGGGGATGCGAGAGCTACAGTATTTGATCCCGCTGCGGCTGGCGCAGGTGACAGAAAGCTATCCGAGCTGTGGGATTTTGGACCCGACGCCGCGAGTCACTGCAGCTATGCCTATCATAAGCCTTTTTGTTTGTATGCCCTGAACCCGGCATCCCCGCCCGGCGTGGCGGTCGCCGCCGACCGCAATCCGTGGTTCATGTCTCCTTCTGGCAAAGCGAAAGACTTCGCAAAGTTCAATCCATCCGGCGACCGCGACGCCGTCAAGGCCGGCAACAGCTCTTCGCACGAGAATGAAGGACAGAATGTCCTGTTCAAGGATGGCCACGTGACCTTTGAAACCGAACCTTTCTGTGGCGTCAATAAGGACAACATTTACACTACTTGGAGCGGTGACATTGGCGACATCCGACGAGGCGGCAAACCTCTGTTTTGGGCCGAGCCGATGGACAGAGAGGATTCATTCCTTGTCCACGAACCGGCGACATACCGAGCGACAACGACCAGCCAGCCCAAAGAGGTGGATTCGACCGACCTGAAACAGACGGTCATCGTCCCGACGCTGGATTGCCCCATGCCCGAGCACAAGAACGCCATCTGGTGCGGCACATTTCAGATCGCCTGGGACAAGTTCAAGAACGACATCATTAAGGAACCCGTACATCTCATCGGCGCCGAGGATTTGGCGAACCGCCTGAACCGCAGCGAGTTCTCCCGCCGCAATATGGAAGAAAATTCATTCTACGCAACAGCAGGCTTCGTGGAAGACGGCATCATCGAACAGATTCAGAACGAGATGGCCAAGCGTTTTCCGTCGGAACCGAAACCGCAGTTTGACAAGCGGTACAGGACTCTGCCAAAGGTTTCTGTGGCTTATTGCTTCCTGAGTGTTGACATGCCATTCCCTTTTCCGTTCTATGTCCACGACGGCGCTTTTGAATTCGAAGCCTCAGACGGCACGCGAACGGGCGTCACAGCGTTCTCCAGCGAGCCTGGCGGCCCCGATTCGGATAGTCGGCGTGTGAGCGAGCAGGTTGACGTTCTTTACTACAAGTACGCCGAACAATCTGGTGCCGACGAGTTCGCCGTCGATCTGTGCAAGCATACAGAGCCTTATCAGATTGTGCTGGTGCGCATGTCCCGCCGAGAACCCCTCAATGAAGCGCTGAAGCAAATCGCACAGGACATTTCCGACTTCAAACGGGACCCGGATTACGAAGAATTACGTGAGCTTCGCCCGATTGACAGTCTGATCGTCCCTGATGTTCTCTACAAACTGACACATCACTTCAAGGACCTGGAGGGCAAATATCTCGCCAACAGACGATGGCCGGACTATTTCATCTTTGATGCCAGGCAGATGACACACTTTTCGCTAAGCCGGACAGGTGTGATATTGAAGTCGGAAGCCATGATAGGCGGTGCAGGCGGAATGGCCCTTCCCCCTCCGAGGAAAGACCTGCCCCGGCATTTTTACTTCAACCGGCCATTCTTGATCTATGTCAAGAAGCGCGGGGCCGAGTTCTCGCCTTTCTTCGTCATGTGGGTGGACAACGCCGAGCTGATGAACAAATTTAGCCACGAAGGCACAAAGTGATTTATGATTTTGGATTGCCGAATGCCGATTTCCAAATCGAAAATCGCAAATCGCCAATCGTAGATGCCTGGTGTCTTAGTGGCTTGGTGGCAAGGATCGCCTTGCGGGCTTTATTGTCCCAAAATCTTCGGTAGGGCATCGACGCCGGCCTGGGCGATCATGCCGTCCTGCTGGGCGGTGGCGCCGCTGACGCCGACGGCGCCGATGACTTCGCCGCCGACGATGATGGGCACACCCCCTTCGAAAGGCATCCCGCCCGGCAGTGCGACCAGGGCCGTCCGGCCCTTGGCGATGTCCTCTTCGAAGAGTCGCGTCGGGCGTTTGAACGCTGCGGCGGTCTTGGCCTTGCGAATCGCCACCTCGATGCTGCCGGTCTGGACGCCGTCCATGCGCTCGAAATAGATCATGTGCCCGCCGTCATCGACAACGGTGATCGCGACGTTCCACTTGTTCTGCTGCGCGAATCGGCTGGACGCCGCCGCGATTTCTTTG
>DATKWR010000885.1:0-2269 GCA_035529475.1 Sedimentisphaerales bacterium
TCACTCCCGTATTCGCGTAGGGTCCGCCGGCGCTGGCGGCGACAATCGGGACCGGTGCTCCCAGTGTGCCATCGGCCAGAATCGCCTGGTACGATCCTGCGTCGTTGCCGCCCCGCTCGAAGATGAAGAACGTATCGCTCAGAGACGGAAAGATCGTCGTCTGGAAGTCGATTCCGTCGATCGATGAGATGTTGTCGGGATCACCCTGGACGGCGAAGAAGAAGTTGTCGGCGTTCGAGCCGATGTCGCCCACCTTGGGGGTCGATGCGGTGGGCACCGTTGCCGCTGGGGCGGGATCGCCATCGACCCACAGCGTCTCAACGCTGCCGACGATGTACCAGCGGGTCGTGGTGCCCAGCGTCAGGTCGCCGTTGGCGACGACGTACTCGACGGCGTCATACCGCAGGCTGACGACCGCAAAGTCAACGACGGTGATGTCCGACAGGCCGGTAAGCGTGTCGGCCTCGACGGGGGCCGCCATGACGACCAGCGTTAAGAAGATTAAACAAACCAGTTTTTTGCGCATGATAGCTCTCCTAAATAAAATACGTAGGTTCAGACTGTTCCGTTTCGGTTACATGCCAAAGCAACCGACGATGGCCCGAATGGGCGCACACATATACCGCCATGCCTAAGCAGATTCTTTTGTGATGATTCTACCTCCTTCCTCTAGTCACCCTGTGCGGGCGCTTCACCAAATCAGTGTGAGTCCATCATTGGCTACGGAAAACTCCTCAACTGCAAGGTTCGCAAATCGACCAAACAGATATACTCTCTTTTTACCAGATTACCCAGCCCTTTGTCAAGAGAAATCGCGCTCTGAGCCGCACAAATCGGCGGTTCGCGAGCCGCCAAGACGGTCTGAGGAGCGGATGTGTAAACGTGGTTCTGTTTCCCGGAGGGTAATAACCCATCATTGGCCTCTTGCCGCCAGGGCACGGGCGAGCGTTACGGCCCAGCCGGCGGCGGTGACGGCCAGCAGCGCCAAAATCATGTAGCGGAGCTTGACTTGCTCGAAAAAACGCCCGATGAAGGGAAAATAGACCCCAAAAACGGCCACGATAAGGGCAAAAACGGCTGCGATGACGACCAGAGAGCACAGCAGCCCACACGCCGGCTGGATGTAAAATGCTTCCAGGATTCGGCCCTGGGCGAAGGCGAGCGTCGCGGTGGTCATGCCGCAAGTCGGGCAGGGCAGGCCGGTTCTCTGCTTGAATCCACAGTAGCCGAGCCACCGGCCCGTGTCGAGATTGTAACGTCCGGCTAGGGCGAAGATGCCAAAGAAAACTACGATGGCCACACAGATGACCGCGGCGATAATCCGCTGTTGAAACGACGCCGGGCTCGAAAATTTTGGCTTATTTAGCTGTTGGCTTGCCTGAATCACAACGATAGAATAGGCGGGTACAAAAGTTATGTCAAGGTTAAGAGAGGTTGAAGAGCAGGATATGACATTGGAACAGCAGGATTTGAGCGGCATGTTGGAGACGGCCGTCGTGGCCGCAAGGCTGGCGGGCCAGCGGGCGATGGAAGAGCTCAGCTATGTCAAAGTCTCACTCAAGAGCGCCGATGAGCTGGTCACCCAGACCGACGCCCGCTGCCAGAAAATCATCATAGACCGGATCAAAGAGAACTATCCCGATCACGGTTTCATCGCCGAGGAAGGCGATGGCGGCAAGATGTTCAAACAGACCCCGCGAGGGCGAGAACCGATCTGGTGGGTCATCGACCCGATAGACGGGACGAACAATTTTGCCCACGGCTTGCTGTTGTTCGCCGTCAGTATTGGCGTGATATGCGAAGGCGAGCCTGTCGTCGGGGTGATTTTCGAGCCGGCCACGGAGTCCATGTTCAGCGCCGTCAAGGACGGCGAGGCGCAGTTGAACGGCAGGCGAATCGACGCCGGCGAGGACACAATCGGTAAATTTGCGAGCGTGGGCCTCGAAAGCCATTTTGAAGACGGCGTGCCGGCCTGGACGTGCGAGCTGATGCAGCGAACGAGATTTCGCAACATGGGCTCGACGGCCCTGCAATTGGCGTACGTGGCAAAGGGGAGCATGATTGCGACCATTGCCAGTACACCCAAATTATGGGACATCGCGGGCGGGGCGCTTATCGCCGAGGCGGCCGGAGCGGCCGTCACCGATTGGCAGGGCGGCAGGATATTCCCCGTCGATCCGGACAGCTACGACGCGCGCAGATTCCAGCTCATCACAGCCAACAAGAAAGCACACCCCGAGATCGTAGAACTGCTAAAACATTGACGATT
>DATKWR010000886.1:0-8304 GCA_035529475.1 Sedimentisphaerales bacterium
GCCCGTTGTGAAAACGAAGAACGTGCCGAGCGTGTACAGCTTCTCCTGACGCAGGCAGCCGGAAAGAAACCCCGTCAGACAATAGTGACCTATAAGCCCCTTATATTCGAGCGAGACCAAAAGACCGAAAAGACAAACGGCAAGAGTCGCTTGAAGATAACTCTCTCGCGTCGAAAGCAGGATGCTCGCGATAATCATATGAAAGATGAAGTAGAAAACCAGCGGGTTCTCAATACCGCCGGAGAAGTGCAGCAGAGCCGTCAGAAGCAGCAGATCCGCGCATATCTGGAAATTGATGACTCTCTTGACCGCCTGGCAGGAAACGTGCGGATCGATCCTCGTGAAACGATTGAACCACAACCACACAATCATCTTGTACATAGAGGCGATCGTGTTTGCCGCTCGGCACGACACCTGCTGATCGGCCCGCATCAGACGATTTAACATTACCAGTACCGTTGTATTGTACACCACAAGCAAACCTGCAATAACGTATAGGGCAACGTCGTTCAGGCCCACGCCGAGCATCTTGCGTGCAACGTATGTACCGACGACGACGTAAACAATGGCTATCCACCGCAGCCTGGCCAGCCAGTAAGCACCTTTGAGCAGTCTGATGTTTTCAGGTACCGGCTCCATTTGCATCAAATCGAACGTCACATAGCAGCAGGCGCAAAACCCGCCCGCCGGGCCGGAGCCCCAAAAAGATCGAGCGGCTCTTAGAACTCATCGTAGAAGATGTCTTCCGGACGCAAGCCCTTTTCTTCAAGAACTCTGGTGACCGCCGCAATCATCAAAGGCGGTCCGCAGAGGAAAGCCTGCCGCGCCAACCCGGCTTCCAGGTATTTGTCCACGGACAGATGAACAAAACCGGTCTCGCCATCCCACTTTTCTTCAGGTCCCAGCTCGTCGGACAGGGCATAGATCACGTGGAAATTGGAATGCTTACGTTCAAGCTCCTTGAATTGGTCAAGGTAGAAGATGTCTTGTGTCGTCCGGCAGCCGAAGAACAGCCAGCACGAGCGGTCGGGCCATCGATCGTACAGCGTATAGATGATATTCTTCATCGGTGCCATTCCGCAGCCCCCGCCCACACAGACAATCTCCACAGACGGGTCTTCGTTCAACCAGAATTCCCCGTACGGGCCCGTGAACGACACCGGATCGTTCACCTTCAGGTTGTGCAGATACGTCGAGCCGATACCTCCCGGCACCAGTCGAACCATCAGTTCCGTGACGTTCGGCTCATAAACGGGAGAGCTGATTGAATAGGCGCGAAAGACGGCGCCGTCAGGCGAGGGCGCCTGCACCTGGACGTACTGCCCGGGCCGGTGGGAGATCTCGGCAGGCTCAATCAATCTCATTCTTATTTCTTTGATGTCGTAGGTCAGAGAGCGGGTGCTTTCAACCGTGGCCGAAAAGAGTCTTACGTTGAGAAAATCTTCGGGAATACGAACGTAGATATCTTCTCGCACCTTGACCTGACAGGCCAATCTGGTCCCGGAGCGGACTTCCTTCCGCGACAAATACGGGGTTTCTGTCGGAAGCACGGGCCCTCCGCCGGAGGTCACGGTGATCTTGCAGTGTCCGCAGGAGCCTTTGCCGCCGCACGCAGAAGGGATGAAGACCTCATTGGCGTACAAACACGACAAGAGCGTTTGTCCGCCCTGCACTTCGAGCGGTTTTTCGCCGGCATTGATGTCAAGTTTGCAGATCCCGTAGTTTATCAGGAAGCGTTCAGCAATCATCAGTCCGGCCGCCAGAAGTATTACCAGGCCGGAGAAAGAAAGTACTGAATACAAATAAATCAAAAAACCCATTGAGCACTCCTATTGGATCGACACCATTCCAGCAAAGCCCATGAATGTCATCGCAAGCACGCCGGTGACGATCATCGCTATAGCTACACCTTCAAAGCATTTCGGGACATGGCTGTATCTCATTTTTTGTCTTAAACCGGCTAAAAGCACAATGGCAAGTGCCCAGCCGATACCCGCGCCCAGGCCGAAGCCTATTGACTGCATAAAACTGTAATTCCGAATGATCATGAACAGAGATGCGCCGAGAATTGCGCAGTTTACGGTTATCAAAGGTAAAAATATGCCGAGTGCAAAGTACAGCTTCGGACTGAACCGTTCGACAAACATTTCAACTAATTGCACGAAGGCGGCGATGACCGCTATGAAGACAATAAATTGCAAATGACCGAGATGGAATGGTACCAGGACAAAATGGTAGATTGCGTAATTTATTATTGTTGTCGTAATCATCACGAAAATGACGGCGGTACCTAAACCCAGCGATGTCTTAATCTGGCCCGAGCACGCGATAAATGAACACATGCCGAGAAAATTTGTCAGCAGGATATTGTTCGTAAATATCGCCGCGATTAATATTACCCATGCCGATGTCTCACTCATTATTTATTCTCCTCAGGCTCCGGGCCTTTAATTAAGTTGAAAATCCCGATGACAATGCCGAGCGCGAAGAACGCCCCCGGAGCCAGAATCATTAGCTGGTTTGGTGTGTACCATTCGCTGAACACTGGAATAGTACGACCCAGTATTTCTCCGGTACCCAGCAGCTCCCTGAAGAAGCCGATGATCGCCAGCACGGCGGCATAACCGAGGCCGTTGGCCAGCCCGTCAACCATGGATACCATCGGTGGATTCTGAAGAGCGAACGCCTCGGCCCGGCCCATGACGATGCAGTTGGTGATGATCAAGCCGACGTAGGGACCGAGCTGTTTCGACATGTCCCAATAGAAGGCTTTGAGGAACTGGTCGAAAACGATGACAAAGGTCGCGATGATGGCGACCTCGGCGATCATTCGTATCCGGTGGGGCGTGCATTTTCGCAGAAGCGAGACGATGAGGTTGGAGCCCACGCAAACAAAAATCAGCGCCGCGCCCATGACGAGCGAGTTTTCCAGACGATTCGTGACCGCCAGTGCCGAACAAATGCCCAGCACCTGGATGGCCAGAGGGTTGTTCGCCCAGGCGCCCTCTTTCAATGTCGCCAGGCCCTTGCCGTTGCACAACCCCTTGGGCGCGCACGTCGCACAAGCTAACTGTTGACTGTCCGCCATTGTGATTACTTCTCCTCAACAATACTCTTGATAGCTTCGTTCAGCATGGCCTGCACCTTGTCGCAGGTCATGGTCGCCCCGCTTATGGCATCGACCTTGTTGGCCGCCTGTTCTCCGGGCTTGCTGACGATAATGCCGGGTTTTCCATCGGGGCCCATGATCGATTTGCCCACAAACTGCTCTCGGAACCACGATGTCACGATTTCTCCGCCGAGACCGGGCGTCTCTTCCTGCTCGTAAAACGTGATACCGCGAATCGTTCTCATGTCCGGCTCCAGGGCCAGGAAACCCCTGATCGGGGCCCACACCCCGGGACCTGAAAACCGCATGGCGACCGCAAGGGTCTTTCCGCCTGCATCGGGCGGCGAATACGTGTACATCGTAACGCCCCCCCGATCCTTCTCGCGCACGCTTGCCTCGAGCACTTTGAGAACGTCCGCCGCGGACGCCTCCGCGGCCAGAGGCACCTTCAGCGCCAGCAGAATGTTCAGAGCTTCTTCGGCCTCGGCGTTGGCTTTCTTGTACGGAGCCGTAAAGCTGGCCGCGGCCGTCAGCAGCAAGGCACAAACAGAACCAAGCACCGCGGCATAGAAAAGAGTGTAAGCATTACCCTTCACGTCTAAGCCTCCTGATACGAACCCCAATGACTATTTCGTCGAGAATCGGAGCGACAATATTGCCCAGCAGAATCGCAAATGTCACGCCCTCAACGTATCCGGTAAAGTTCCGGATCAGAACCGTCGTCGAGCCGATTATAATGCCGTAGAACCATTTGCCCGCATTTGTCGTCGGGCCAGTCACCGGGTCGGTCGCCATGAAGAACGCGCCGAAAAGCAATCCTCCGGCAAAGACGTGCCAGAGAACGGAACCGAAAATGGTGGGCATCGGTTCACTCATCTCACCGCGGGCCATCAGTACGCCGGCCAGAATAGCGAATGATCCTAAAATGCTCGCGACCGATCGCCAATTGGCAACCCTCGTAAACAACAAGAACACCCCGCCGAGAATGATTAGAAAAGCCGAGGTCTCCCCCGCGCTTCCCGAAATATTACCCAAAAACATATGTACGAACGAAGTTATTTCTCCCTGTTTGGCCGCCGCTAAAGGTGTGGCCGAAGTGAGGGTATCGACATTCCAGGTCAGCATATTTCCAACCAGGCCATGGCCTGGTTGGGCCCAACTTGCCGACATAACCTTTGGAAATCCAAGCGAGAGAAAGCAGCGACCGACAAGGGCGGGATTAAATATGTTTCGTCCCGTGCCGCCGAATAACTCCTTGGCGATGAACACGCCGAATGCGACACCCAGCGCAACCATCCAAAGAGGCAGATTAGGCGGAAGAATCAACGGAAAGAGGAAGCCCGTTACGAAGAAGCCCTCGTTGATGCCTTCCTTGCGTACAATTGCAAAGATAGCCTCAACGGTCAAACCCGCTGCATACGTGACGATAATCATGGCTAAGAACCGCAGCCCGAAAAGGTAAAAAGCTGCCAGAACACATGGAACCACAGAGATGATAACCATGGACATGACTCGCTTCAAATCAAGCGGGTCACGAACGTGAGGAGCCCCTATCGTCCGTGTTGACGGCGCAAAGAAGAAATGCTCCAGCGCCCCGAACACAGGATTCAGAATCCGCAGCTTGCCGCCTTCCTCAAAAGTGGGGCGAGCTGCATCAATGACCTTTAACAACCATTTCACTCGGTTTTCTCCTCTGACTGTTTGCGTGCTTCTTCCTGACGCAACTGTTCTTGACGTATCTCTTGCTTTTCTTTCTCGATGAGAGCCTTGGTCTCGATGAGCTGTTTTCCCAGATTTATCTTCGAGGGACAGACGTACGAGCACAATCCACATTCCACGCACAGATCGACGCGGGCCTGTTCCGCTTCTTCAATCAAATCTGCATACAGGTATTTGTGGATCAGGTAAGGCATGATACCGGCCGGACAGACCTCCTCGCAGAAGTTACACGCTATGCAGGGCCGCAGTTCGCCTCGGACCCCCGTGGTGTATCGCTCTGCGAACCTCTTTCTCAGAGAACTGAGGAAACAATCCGAGTACGAGCTCCGATCCCAGCCCGGCCGAATAAAGCCGAGAAATTCTCTCTCTTTCAACTCGGGCAGGACGGTTATGCCTCTGCACTCCACACCAATACCCAGGGTCTCCGCCGTGAAGGCCCGTCCCGTTAGAATGCCGCCGTCAATTACTCTCGCCGCCGGCTCGAAGACGTACTCCTCTATGATCTTCTCGATGGGATAGCCCGGCACCACCTTCAGGTGTGTGGGCGAGTGGACTCCTATTCCGCCGACCGAAACGATCTTTACCGTACAAGGCTTGGTCAAAGTCAGGGCGCGGTCAACGGCCAGGACGCCTTCCGTTCGGACGCACCAGATCGGACCTTTGTCGCGGCGGAGGCCCAGTCTTCGAGCGAGAATCTCGAAATTGTCGTAGGGATAGATCAGCGGTACCTCCAGCATCTTCGCCCAGGCATAGCCGCGGATATGACTGCGAATCAAGTTCGCGAACTCAGAATCAATATCGGGCATCGCCAGGTAAATGGGCTGATACTCCAGGAGAGACTGCAAATGTTCCAGGCCGCGCGTGAAGTTCAGAAGTCTCTTCTGAAGCAGCACGTCCCCCCGGGTGACAAACGGCTCCAGGCTCAGCGTGGAAACGATGACGGCCTGCGGCGTGCCGAGCGGGTCGGGCAGCGCCCTTGTGAAAGCGTCATAAAAGAATTGCCAGGCGCCGAGCGACAGGAGCTTGTATCGCTTAATGCCTCCTGCGCCCATTTCCCGTGCTATGTGTGACATTTCCTCTTCCGCGATGTCGGCGCGCTCGTCGAGACGGGCAACGTTTTCAAGCACGATGTGATTGGCCGCCGCTTTCAGGCGAACGGTACCCGATCGAGGGGCCAGAAGAGGAACGTCGTAGTTGTCAGGATCCTTGGCCAGCGCATCGCCGCCGTTGACGCGCTCTGCCTCCTTAACGAGAATCTCGCTGAATTTGAAACGCTCACTGCGCAAGGGAAGATAAAGGACCTTCGGCTCCGGCATTACCTTTACAGTGTCATCCGGCCTTCCTTTAAGCAGTATGTTGTAGCCGCCTCTGAATTTCACTTTCTTAGCTTCCCCAAAAAAATGGTTCAAACGTCACCCTCGGGGTAACTGACGCACCCTAAAAGAGGGTCAGGTCCTCTAAAATGAACAGTAGGACAACCGGCGACAAGTCTGGATATACGCCTCTATCACGCGAAGTTACCGCCACATTCCATTCGAGGCTCGATATCCGTCGGGCTTATCGCAGGCCGCCAGGAACTATACAGGCCGTGAGGTCACAGCATACATCGCCCGGTCGCCCCTGACCTGCCCGATCCGATGATCGGACCGGCCGATTACAGAACCATAGTGACAGCGACCGTTCAGCCGCCCTGCAAACCGTATCCCAAACATAGCGATACGCACACCATTCTATACCAAGGAATTGCCGAGTTCAACGCGATAATTGAGCCGCAAGCCCCCTTTTGGCCGAAATAGCAGCTTTTTCTCAGTTTTGAGATTACTTCACAGGGCTCTGCGGACCCGAAGCGAGAGCAGAATGCCGGCGAAAAAACACCCCGCCGCACGAGCGCGGCCCAGGTATCAGGGCCGCTTGGAAACACTGAAGCGGGCATCCAGCTTGAACAGGCGCCTGACAGGAAGATGGAGCACCTGTGAGCTCTCAAGCGACAGAGAACTGCGGATTTGCTCGAGAATCTCCTCAATCCGCTTGTCATCGACTGCAATTATCGTGAACCAAATGTTGAAGGCATCATCGCGAAGGTAGCTGTGGGTCACCTCGGTAAACCGGCCAATAACCTCGGCCGCTCGGTCCACAAACTCAGGCTCAACACTCACCGCCGCCAGCGTGCTGCGAAAACCGAACTTCCTCGAGTCAACGCTTGCCCCAATCCGGCGGATGACTCCCTCATCGAGCATTCGCTGGATGCGGTCCCAGAGCTCGCCCGTCGGGATCTGCAACCGCTCGGCCAGGAGATCGTACGGCCTTTCCTTCAAAGGGAAGTTGTCTTGAAGCTCCTGGAGTATTCGGCGGTCTAAACTGTCCATAATACCCTTTTGCTGTTTGACAAATCCTCCCGCGCAGGCTGCCAACGCGATCCGTGTCACGTTTTCACTTGACGTTCGGGTCTCGAACAACTATAGGTGAACACTATAGTCTAAACGTAACGAGAAGTAAAGCTGATGTTCTCTGGAAGCGACTTGAGCCGGCGTTCACAGGAAATGCGTGCCGTCGTTTTCTCGTTTTTGAGAATGCAAAAAAAATCTTTAAATTCCTGCGAAAGAGCTTCCAATTCGGGACGGAAATGCCAAAGGGAAAAGTCTATCTTGTGGGTGCGGGTCCCGGCGACCCCGAGCTGATTACGCTCAAGGGCTACGGGCTGATCTGCCAGGCCGACGTCATTCTCCACGATCACCTGATTCCGACCGAGCTGCTGCAACTGGCCAGAGCCGAAGCTGAAGTCATAACGGTCGGAAAGTTCGCCAGCCAACATACGATGTCGCAGGACCGGATCAACGCGCTGCTGATCGAGAAGGCCGGACAGCACAGAATCGTCGTTCGTCTCAAAGGCGGAGATCCGTTTCTGTTTGGCCGGGGCGGTGAGGAGGCCGAAGCGTGCATCGAGGCCGGAGTCGATTTTGAAGTCGTGCCGGGCGTCACCAGCGCCCTGGCGGCGCCTTCGTATGCCGGAATCCCGCCGACCCATCGCGATTTCACACCCAATGTCGCCATCGTGACCGGACACCGCAAAGCGGAGAAAGAGATCGAGATCCCAAACGCAGGCACCATCATTTTTCTTATGGGTGTCGGCAACATTGAGAAGATCGTCGCTTCTTTGCTCAAGGCAGGCTGGCCCCCACAGACGAAGATCGCCTCTGTTGAAAGGGGCACGTTTTACGACCAGAGAGTCATTGTGGGCATTTTGGAGAGCTTCGTTCAAACGGTGAAGCAGGCCGGCTTATCCACTCCCGCCGTTTTCATTGTGGGCAAAGTGGTGGAGCTTCACGAAAAGCTGGATTGGTTCGGCAGGAAACCGAGGGTCTTGGTCCTCGGGACGCATCCGGAGAAATATACGCACCTCGGCACGATTGTGCACCGGCCCATAGTGAAATGCGTGGGTCTGGAAGACTACTCGATGCTCGATGGCGCGATCAGGG
>DATKWR010000887.1:0-5552 GCA_035529475.1 Sedimentisphaerales bacterium
GAGGTTGAGGACTTCAATTTCATGCTCAAAGGGTATGCCTACCTCAGGCTCCTGTAGAAGACAGAGTACAAGATTGTCAGAAGAAGCCACTTCGGTGACTACCCAGGTTTGTCCGATGGGGATGGCTAATGATAGAATTCGGTGGTTGGTACATTATTCGCTCCTGCCTATGTAACTGAGAGTGCCTGGTAGCGCTGGACGTGTGCGCACTTGACCGAAGTGCGCACCTACTTCCATTGGCTCATCAGACCTCTTGCAACGATGAAGCAAGAACACAATATGGGAAGAAAGTATGAAAAAGATCATAGTAGCTACGCTCGTTGGAATTGTTCTTCCTGCTGCCGTTCTGATCCTCGATTCAAAATCGCAGGCGTCGGTGGCGGAGGGCATATTAAAGTCGCTCGACCGAACTGACGGCCTTTGTGTCATGGTCAACGTTTCTGATCTTGATTTGGTGATCGGCATCGCCACCGATAGCAACTACGTCATCCACGCCGTTTATGACAAGGCAAACGCGGTCGAGAGGATGCGCCAGACAATCGACCGTCACAATCTGTATGGACGTGTCTCTGTGAGCCAGATCCTGCCAGGCAACGGTGCTCTGCCGTATGCCGATAATCTGGTCAACCTGCTGATTCTCGATCAAGACACAGGCATCGCCGGCCAAGAGAGTTCGGCCCGAGAAATAGAACGCGTTGTTTGTCCCTACGGCGTGGCCATCGTCAAGGAAGCCGGCAATGAGAAGTTGATATCCAACATATCGTATCCATCATCCCGACTGGAAAATGGTTTTGTGAAGTTCACGAAACCATACCCCCAGGAGATGGACGAGTGGACTCATTTCCGTCACGATGCAACAGGAAATATGGTCGCCAATGACACCGTGGTGGGACCGCCGCGTTGTGTACGTTGGGTTGCAGACCCCATATTTCAGCGGGCCCATACCCTGACTCCGGGTACGACGGCCATGGTTGGTTCTCGTGGACGTATTTTCTATGTTCAGGACGAGTCGCCTCTGGGCTTTGGCGGTCTGGCCGGGCAATGGCGTTTGATCGCCAGAGACGCTTTCAATGGCAAACTACTCTGGAAACGAGATATTGGACCATGGGGCGATGAGGTCTGGAGCTGGTGGAGTGGGGGGCACGGCGCTCGAACAAACCATCCGTACCATATCAATAAGCGATTGGTCTGCAGTGCAGACAGGGTGTTTGTCACGCTGGGCTACAATGCTCCGGTCAGCGCGCTGGATCCAGCCACTGGGCGAACGTTGCTTGAGTATCGAGGCACGGAATATGCGGATGAGATTGTCTATCGTGACGGAGTTCTTTATGTATCGGTCAACGACCGGCCACAGAAGGCGCTGCCGGGAAATGGATTCTCCAGCAAGCCGACGACTGACAATGTATCGGCGAAAACCATCTGTGCGATTGAACCGGTCAACGGTCGCCTCTTGTGGAAGTCCGGGCCGTACACGGGAGTTTCGGAAAGATCCGATCGGTTGAGTTCGATGAAGCAGGTCCTGCTTGTTGCTTCTGAAAAAGGCGTTTTTCTTGCGTCTGACAAAGACACTGTGGTCGGTCTTAATCTGAAAGACGGGAAGAAGAAGTTTGAAACGTCTATCAAGATTTCCGGCAAGACATCGGCTATATACCACAGGGGAATGCTTTTGATTACAAATGGAAGTTCATTGTCAGCCATTGACACGGATACCGGCAAACTGGAATGGCAGAACAAAATCGGGAATATCGGAGGCATAGATGTACCAGAAGTCTTTGGCATCGATGGTCTCGTCTGGACAGGTGATGCCAAGGCCATGGAGATTACAGCCTGGGACGTCAAGTCGGGAAGGCAAGTCAAGCGTGTTTCTATAGAAAAAGTGCTGCAAGACGCCGGGCATCATCACCGGTGCTATCCGAACAAGAGCACCGTTCAATATCTTATTACCGGGCGCAGGGGGGCCGAATTTACAGATTATCAGACCGGCGAAGTCACACTGAACCACTGGGCGAGAGGAGAATGCCGCTATGGACTTATGCCGGCAAACGGCCTCCTCTACAAGCTGCCGGACCCTTGCGTCTGCCATATCGATGCCAAGCTGCTGTACTTCTACGCGTTGGCCCCGGAACCAACGACGCCGGGTACGGAATTCAGAATACAAGATCATGATCGATTGCAGAAGGGGCCGGCTTTTGGCGCCATACCCCCATCGACTGCCGAGCACGCTTCTGAGTGGCCCCAGTTCCGTCACGACCTGCTGCGCAGCAGTTCCGTAAAGACCAGGATTCCCGAACACGTGAAAACACTCTGGGACGTTCAGTTTGGCGGGAACGTAACGCCTCCGGTTGTTGCCGACGGACGAGTTTATGTCAGTGTCATCGACCAACACGTAGTCATCGCCTTAGATGAAAGCAGTGGGAAGACAGTTTGGACCTATTCAGCAGGCGGACCGGTCGATTCACCTCCCACGATCTATCGCGGCATGGTCCTGTTTGGGTCAACCGATGGATGGGTATACTGTCTGCGCGCACGTGACGGCCAACTGGCATGGCGTTTTCTTGCCGCACCTTATCAGCGAAATATCATGGCCTTCAATCGCGTCGAATCGGCGTGGCCTGTGCACGGAAGTGTACTTGCTGCCGGCGGCCTGGTGTACTGTACGGCAGGCCGCGATTCATTCGTTGATAATGGGATCTATCTGTACGCCCTCGATGCGACAACGGGGAGGGTTCGCGGTACGAATCGCATTCGTGACGTGCAAACACAAAATAGGCCCGATGCAACCAAAATGCCGGAAGATTCGCCCGGGGCCAGATCGAACATCCTGGTGTCAAATGGAGTTGATATCTACATGTGCCGGCGGAAGCTTGATTTTTCGACTCCCCTCGAGGTGGAACCAGATGATTATGCCTTCGATACCGGCAGAGGTGCCTATTTGGCGGTCACCTCTTCCTTCTTTGATGATCAATGGTTCCACCGAGCATGGTGGACCTATGGCAAGACGCCCGGCTATATGCTTGCATTCGACAAGGAGGCAACCTATTCGGTTATGAATGCCGGAGTAAGCAACTATAAACTTTATGTGCCTCAAGGCGGCGATTTGTCAATCATACCTGACCGCAATAAGTTGAGTGAAGAAGAAACAGGGATTCAGCATATGGTTGCGGTTGAGTCGGGTCTTATTCTCAGTAAAATGTCCAACAACGGCCCCGCATGGAGGAACAATGCTTTCCCTATCGGGCCTTTCTCTATGGTCGTAACTGAAGAAAAACTATTGGTAGCTGGATTTCGAGACATAATCGAGCCTGCAGATCCCTGGGGCAACTTAGAGGGCCGCAAGAATGCAGCTTTGTGGATGCTGTCAAAACAGGACGGGTCGAAGCTGGCCGAATATCCCCTGGAGACGCTGCCGGTTTGGAACGGTATGGCGGTTGCAAACGGCAACATTTTCATCAGTCTAAAAAATGGTAAGCTGATTTGTCTGGGGCAGTAGCTTAAGTAACGCGGCGGATCGAAGAGGCAAACATTGATTGTGGCAACAGCGGAAGAACGCTTAGACAACAGCCTGTCCGCTCACATATATGCGCGGGCCTTTGGCCACATAGTGCCGCAAGATGCACTGGCAGAAATAGGCGTCTCTTACTTGCAGGGTGAATCGGCACATTCCGGGGTCGATTGCGCCGCCGCTTCCGTGCCACACTGTAGACAGATGCATGCGGCCAGACAGCAAATGCAGAAAAATCCGCTCAGAGCAGATTTTTCTGATCCGGCATTGAGCAAACTGCCTATGAGTTTGGTGCTTATCTCATAGCGCAGGTTCCGGCAGACGGAATGTATCATTGGTCTGTTTAATCCACTCTCGCAGCATGTCGCGATGCGCTTCGATGGTTGCCTTCATATCGGGTCGCTGAGCCAAGTTATTAGTCTCGCCGGGATCCAAATCCTGGTCAAACAGTTGCTCCCGCATTTCGCCCTTCGCATACACGATGTACTTGTAACGATCGCTGCGCACCATCCGCACTTCAGTCTTGTCGTTGATTTCAAGCACCAGATGGTCACGCGAGGAGGTCTCCATCTGGGAGTTCGGGTTTTCGACCAGCGATCGCAGGCTGACTCCTTCGAACGACTTGAGAATCGGCAGACCGGCATAATCGCACATCGTCGGGAGAATATCCAGGCCGGAAACGAGATGCCGTTTGTTGACCGCGGCGACCGATTCTCTGCCAGGCGGGCAGATGATCAAGGGGACTGCGGTTGCTTCTTCGTACATGTAGTTCTTGGTCCGCAGTTGGTGAGAGCCGGCCATTTCACCATGGTCCGAGGTGAAGACGATTAATGTATTGGACGCGTATGGGGATTCATCCAATGCTTTCAAGACCTGCCCGATCAACTCGTCCACGACTTCGGTCAGACGATAATAAGCCCATTGGTACTGGCGCCATTTGATTTCGTTCCCACGGCTCAACTCGTCGTCCGATTTACTCTGCCGCTGGCGAAATGCCGCCAAGATCGACGGCTCGTTTCGGATGGCGTAGAAGTTGGCTGGCAGCGGAGGAAGCTGCTCTCCGGCCGCCGGAGGGGTCGGGTAGTGGTCGGGTTCGCGGGGATACTCGCAGATGTCGTGCGGATTGAGCAAGGAAACGACCAACAAGAACGGCTGATCTTGCGGCTGCGTCAGGAATTTCAGGGCTGCCTTCGTGGTGGTCGGATCGCTACCCATGCCGGGGCCCGTGTTGGCAATACTGCGGTGCGGCGGCCCTTCAAGCGGCAGGACATCGAACCCCGGAATCTTTGCTCTCGCTCCGTCCAGGAAACCAGGGTAAGGAGCGGGCACGTGCCACTTTCCCGCCCAGGCGGTGCGGTAACCAGCCGCACGAAACAGATCTCCCATATTGGGAATGCCATCGGGAATGCCGGGACATTTGTTGTTCGAATAGATCCCCAGTTCGTGAGGCATGCGCGAAGTCACCATGCTAGCGCGAGACGGCGAACAGACAGGGTACGTGCAGTACGACCTTGTGAACCTTACACCTCGCGCCGCCAAGCTGTCCATGGCTGGCGTTCTTAGATACCTATTGCCGGCTGCGCTCATCGCCTCGACGTACTGCTGGTCCGTGATGATGAACAGGATGTTGGGTTTGGCGGACACCATGGCGGCCCCTCGCGTCGCGCCGATTCGTGCACCGGCCCACAACGCCAGCGAGCTGATCAGAAAATCGCGTCGATTCATACGTTCCATTCTCGGTTGCCTCCTGTTACTACGCATTCGGGTGCGCTTATCCTTTTTCACTTTGTTGCCTCGTGGCATCTTTTCGTGCCTGTTCCCGGCCCGCGTAAAGTTGGGGACCGAACCAAGCCGACCCAAGCTATGCCAATTATACTCATCGGAGCATACGGCAGCAACGGCTATTGGCCCCGCTGAAAGAAAGTCAAATTCTACAGAGCGTGGCTGAGAGGTCGCAAGGTCTGCTGGAACATTCTTCACCAGATTTGACGAACAAAGTATACGTGGACGGGCACAGCGAATATGTCAAGGACCTGCAACACGAGATACA
>DATKWR010000888.1:0-2499 GCA_035529475.1 Sedimentisphaerales bacterium
CAAGAAGGCGAAGCGCCCAGTGTTGTCATGAAGCATTACGGCCTGTGCCGCACCAGCATCTACGGCTGGCTTCGTGCGGCAAGAGCCGGAGGCGAGGCGGCTCTGACGTCTCGAAAACATCCCGGCCCCACACCGAAGCTGACCGCCAGACAAAAGCAGCAGGTGCGTACCTGGATATGCGGTAAAGACCCGCGACAGTATGGATTTGACTTTGGCCTGTGGACCCGCCGCATACTCGTCGCTCTGATTGAACGGAAGCTCAAAAAGAAATTGAGCATGACCACGGTCGGGCGTCTGCTGGCCGAACTGGGTATTACCCCTCAAAAGCCGCTGCGCCGGGCGTATGAACGAGATCCGCAAGCGGTTGAAAAATGGAAGAATGAAGAGTACCCAACGCTGAAAAAGCGTGCCAAACGCCGCGGCGCCGATATCTTCTTTCTGGACGAAGCAGGCATTCGTTCGGATGCTCCATTGCAGCGCACATGGGGTGCAAAGGGACAGACGCCTGTGGTCAAGACCAGCGGCCAGCGTCAATCCGTCAGTGCCATTTCCGCCGTAACAGCGCGCGGGGCCTTTTGGTATTCGGTCTATACCGGCCGGCTGAATGCGACTCGGTTTGTCGAATTCCTGAAAGCGTTTATGCGGAACCGGCGTCGTCTCGTGTTTCTCGTCATGGACGGGCTGCCCGCTCATAAAGCACGGCTGGTTGCCGCGTATGTAAAGTCCCTTGAGGGCGCCTTGGAACTGCATTTTCTGCCCGGCTATTCGCCGGATTTGAACCCGGATGAATTTGTCTGGAATCATCTTCGCCATCACGGCACCACCAAAACACCTTTGAGAAAGAACGAATCGCTGCGGAATCGTGTGGAGTACAATCTGGCCGACATCAAACGCTCGCCAAAACTTGTTCGTTCTTTTTTTCGTGCCCCAAGTGTAGCCTATACTATGTACTGAGTAGTACATGCTGTGTAATCATACCTCCCTGTCGTTATTGGTTCAAGAGTTTCAACTTCAACAGGAAGGGTATACACAAAAACAGATTATCACGCTACCTCAAATTGCCTATTTATGCGTGCCAGCTCTGGGGGCAACCCCGAGTTAGCCAGGTCCTCGTCAACCTCTTTTCTATCGCTGTTTGGGGGATCGCCCACCCTGCCGGCCGTATCGAACTCTCGCAGTGGCCGGGTCCGTATTCGGGCAGTACGTCCAATAATTACAGGTAGGGTTATACCCCATAGAGAAGGACCGCCCCACCATCCGATAATAAATTCAAGAATACAATTACAGAAAGGAGAATCACATGCTACAGAACGTGATCGTCAAGGATCGAGAAACCACAGACACCGAGAAGAGACAGGAGATGGGCGTCAGCAAGAAGAACGACTCCATTGTCGCGGTTCTCAACACGTACATCGAGGCGAAAAAGACCGTGAGGGAGCTGCAGAAGGCGGGATTCGACATGAAGAAACTATCGATCCTGGGCAGGGACTATGCGTGGATCATCTTCACGCTCGAAGAGGCGGCTGTTGTGCGTGGGCTCAGTGTCGTCGGCGCCGTGCTCTATAGTATCGGCATTCCGAAGGACAGTATCCTTAAGTACGAGACGTCGCTCAAATCAAACAAGTTCCTCGTCGTTGCTCACGGGACAACGGCGGAGATCAACTGGGCCCGTGACATCTTGCAGGGGACCGAATGGGCCCGAGCCGAGGTGCATCGCGGTGAGACATTGCAGATCGAAACGCAGGTGGCATGACTTTAACATGATTGTTATGCGGTACATCTGTTGGCGTTGAATACGAGGTCTGAAAAGGAAAGGATAGCAACTATGCTCCATGTTTCACATTCTCGCTGTTATGTTGATTTTGAACGCAAGAGGGGATTCGGACGGCCCACAAGATACTGGGTGGGGCTGGGCCGCGAACCAGATATTTGGACGATAGGCTAAGAGGTGACCATGGCAACGATAGCTGCAGTTACAGACCTTCAACTTACAGATCGCTGTATATCCCAGAATGCAGGGAACGACCAGGGGCGTGATACCTCGCCAAATGGCGATGTATTGATGGAGCAAATCCTTGAGAACATGCAGAGCAGGTCTTGGCAGCCGTTGGTGAAAAAGATCGCAACATTGCCCGAGATCCGACGAGGCAAGGTGCTGAGCATCCGCCGTCAGCTTACGGAGGGGACCTATGAAGTGGCGGGTCGATTGGACAGGGCGATAGATCGAGTACTGGAAGCGATCACTACCTAATCGCTGCGGCATTCCTGTTGCCGGCACCATGATTCCAAGACCTGCAATCATGTGGTGCTGCTTTTCGGGCAGTCCGGTAGGAAACCGCGAAGTCTTGTGGAGGATTGACCGATGAAGCTCTCAGCCCTTTGCCTGGTTGTTCTCGTGCCGGCCTGGTTTGCCGTAGCGTCGGCGCAGGCAGCGGTCGTTGACCGCAACGACATCGAGCGACTGCTGGACGCCATCGCCCGTATCGAGAGCCATTGTGA
>DATKWR010000889.1:0-3261 GCA_035529475.1 Sedimentisphaerales bacterium
ACGTCGAAAGATGGGGCGATGGCATCTGCCTGCTCGATGAGTGGTTCCCCTTCAGTTGCCCTGAGCCGCGCCTGGCTCATATTCGATGGGTGCGCCATATTCCACTGTTGGCCAAAACCACGGGCATTTTCCACTACCGGCTCGGAAAGACAGCGAGATGAAAAGGCTGTAGCATCATTACGGGCGCTGTCCCATCGGCTTGGGCGCTAGCTCCAAAGCGCAGGGGCGACGGGGGGCGTTTCACATGGAGGCAAGTCCAGGTGCCAGGCACTTTAGCCAGTTCAAGATCTAAAGCGGCTGTTTGTCAGAGCCGCCTCTTGCCTCAAAATAGCCCTGATAAGTGCCTGGCACCTGATCGGACCTTCTGCCCCAAGAGTGAAATCCACCACGGACGGCGAGGGGGGCTTGACTTGGGCGCAAGTTGGGCTTATAATATAAGCAGCTTTTGACAATACAACAAAAATCGCCTCGCGGCCCAGCACAGCCCGAGGCGGTGGCCAGGCGGTGGGATCGGCCTGGCACCAGGGGTTGTAGCACAGAGCCCGCCCACCGTCAAGGCTTCGGCGTGAACGCCGAACGGTGAGGCGGGCGTTTGGTTTGGAAGGGCGTGGAGGAGCAGGTGTAGGTGGGCAAGGAGACTCGGAAGACCGGGCCGCATATCCGCGTGCGGTCGTTATGCGGAAACGCTGGCGGCTTATCGGGCGCGGCGCTAGGCTGCCAGCGTTACGGCGAGGTAGGACCATTGTCGTGTGAATACTCAGCAACACATATGAGAGTTGACAAACTTGTCGAACACGTATTCAGCCGAGGTGATCTGTCTTCCCCTGCATTTTCACGCTGGGTCAAATCATGCGAACAGTTCGAGGCCTTTGTAGAAAAATACAAAGACAAGATTCGGAGAAAGGTTGGCGATGCCCAGAAAGATCCACAACCTGATGAGAAACTCAAGGATGTTCTATTTGAACTCGAAATGGCTTATCTTCTGCTCAAGAGCGGTCGTTTCTCAGTAGAATACGAGCGATATGGGAAGAAAGGCAAAGGCCCCGATTTCACTGTGACCGACAGAACAGAAGTGGTTTTCAACGTAGAGGTAAAGAGAATTCGAGCAGGGAATAGTCCCCAAGTGCGATTTGATTTGTGGAAAAGCTATGTAAGGAACCAAATCCGTGACATCCCATCGACATTAGCGCTGTATATGAGGTTTGGTGGTGATCTTGATACCTCCTCCCTAGCAGCTTGTCGGAGAGGGATCTTCGTGACTTCCCACCGACGCTGTTCCATGCGATTTGTCAACAACATGCAGCACTTGCGACTGAACTCACCATATTGCTTGCGAAAATGGCCTCCTGCTGCCTCTGTCAGGCCCATTTGGGCACTCCAATTGCCTCCTTTTCAGGACCTGGGCGCGATGGGAGGCTGTTGTCTATCTGTTTTAGCCGGTTGCCAGCTTATGCAGCCGCTTCAGGTTCCAGGCCAGACACACCAGGCACCACTCACCGGCGGCTGCTATCAGACCCCGCAGCGAGAACTGGCGGAACCCCAACACTTCCTTGATGATGCCGATCACCGGCTCAGCGGTGGACTTGCGCAGGCTGTAGATGGCTTTGCCAATCTCCGTCTGCAGCTTGTAGGCCATCTTGACGATCAGGCTGGCATCATCCGGCGGCGGTTCGGGCGTCTGGGCAAACCGTTCTCGCCAACTCTTGTGGTGTGGCTCGCGCCCCGTGGCGATGAACGGATCGATGTCACGGGCCTCGAACTCCTCAATGTTCTGGGGGGCGAAATAGATCTTGTCCAGCGCCGCCGCTTGGGGCTTCCCGATCTCAGCCGGGATCGCATCGACGGTCGGAATCGCCTCATACGTGTCGACGGGATGATTCGACAAGGTGTTGCCCACGACAAACAAGCTGTCTTGATCCACCGCAACCTGGACATTGTAATGTTGGTCAAACCCATCATCCGTGCTGTTCTTCATGATGCGCGACGCAGGATCCGTGAAGTTGTATTGATCCTTGTCACGCGCCCCAGGCTCGGGCGGCTTGGGTGCTGGCCCCCGAGGTTTGCGACCCGTCTCGCGCGCCTTTTCTTCCCGTGCCCGCAGCTTGGCTTGGTACTCGGCCACCTCAGCTTGATACCGTTCTTCCGCTCGCGCTTCCAAGACCCGCTTGGCCTCCGCCAGGTTCAGCAACCGCTCTTGCCGAAAGGCGACCTCCGTGTCGACGTCCAGTCCCTGCGGCAACTCCGTCTGATCCGCTCGTTCGCCCAACGCCAGCAACTCTTCCACTTCCTGTTGCAGTTGCTCTTCCAGTTTCAGCAGCCGCCCATAACTGACGGCGTGACTCTTGGATGCATCCGCGTGCACCTTGCTCCCATCCAGACTGATGTTGCCCAACTTCAGATAGCCCATCTCGTGCCCGACCAGCAAGACCTGGGCAAACACGACCTTGATCTCGCTCAGAAACCGCTTCCGGAACCAGGCGATGGTCGAATGATCAGGGTGCAGCCCACCAGCGATGAAGCGAAAAGGGATCACCTCGTAGGTCGCCATCTCAATCTTGCGCGAACTAAACACACCGGTCGCATACGCATACAACAACAGGGCCAACAACACCCGCGGATCAATCGGTTCACCACCTTCCACCGCATAGTATGCATAGAACACGCCCAAGTCCAGCATCTCAACGATGGCGACGATGAAGCGTGCCAAATGGTCCGCCGGCACACAATCGTCTATCGTCAGCCTTTGCTGACCGGATTGGGCATAGTCAACCGTTTTGAATTTGCGAGCCATAAACGTGGTTCCCTTTCACAGGCTTGAGGTGTGTTCAGATGGCCGCAATTGTACCGCAAATTGTGTTCGGAGAGAAGCCCTCTCTCCGACAAGCTGCTAGGAAGCTGATGGAACCTCCGTCGATCATGTCTGATCTGTTCTGCTGTGATGCGACCCGAGCCTCGGAGCAGCTCGTTTATTTTTGCGGCAAGTTCTTCGTCTTCAGGGTATGAGGCAAAAAGAGAGTCTGCCCCGCCACTTGCAACCATTTGGGCCCATTGTCTATATCTACTGTCTGACATGCTATTCCTCCAACTCATCCTGCGGTTCAAGCTTGGTCTCTATGATTTAGCTTTTCCTGAATCCTGAGAATGATATCAACCATAAGGCGGACAGATGCTTTGCTAAAGCTCTCCCGAAGCGACTCAGGACGTCCGCCCATTTTGGCGCTTTTGAGCTCCCGGCAACGATTGGCAATTGTCTGAGTACCC
>DATKWR010000890.1:0-9089 GCA_035529475.1 Sedimentisphaerales bacterium
CTGCTTATCTTCACCAATACCAAGCGTGTTTGGCGTCAAAACACCCGCGGCGATTACTGGGTCCTCGATCTGTCGGACTGGAAATTGCAGAAACTCGGGGGCGATGCCGAGCCTTCGACGCTGATGTTTGCCAAATTCTCGCCGCAGGGCGACCGCGTTGCCTACGTCCGGGAGAAGAACCTGTACGTCCAGAATCTTAAGGATCTTAGAATCACACCGCTGACCGAGGACGGCTCGGACACCATTATCAATGGCACATCCGATTGGGTCTATGAGGAAGAGTTCTCGCTGCGCGACGCTTTTCGGTGGAGCCCGAACGGCAAATTCATTGCTTATTGGCAATTCGACACAGAGGGCGTGAAGGACTTCACTATCATAGACTACACGAAGTCTCTCTATCCGAAGATAACCACGTTCAAGTATCCCAAAGTCGGAGAAACGAATCCCGCCTGCAAGGTCGGCGTGGTAAGCTCTCGCGGCGGCCAAACGCAGTGGTTCAGTGTTTTCGATGATCCGCGTAACCACTACATCCCGCGCATGGAATGGGCGGAAAGCTCAAAGGCGGTCATCTTCCAGCGCCTCAATCGCCTCCAGAACAGAAACGACGTTATGTTGGGCAACGCCCGCAACGGCGGCGTGCGCACGATTCTGACGGAGCAGGACGAGGCGTGGCTTGACGTCGGCGATGAGATGAAATGGCTTGACGACGGCAGACGATTCACCTGGTTGAGCGAGCGTGACGGCTGGCAGCATTTGTATCTGGTCCCACGTTCCGGCCGAAAAGCTATTCTTCTGACCCCGGGTCCGTTCGATGTGATTGAAGTTTTGGACGTTGACCGGGAAGATGGGTGGGTTTATTACATGGCCTCACCGGAGAATCCGACCCAGCGTTATCTCTATCGGTCGCCTCTCGACGGCAGTGGAAAGCTCGAGCGAGTCACGCCCTCGGATAAGGAGGGTACACACAAATACGAATTATCACCCGATTCAAAGTGGGCGATCCACACGTATTCTTCGGCGGACAGGCCTCCTGTAACCGACCTTGTCCGTCTGCCGAGCCACGCGCGAGTGTGTGTGCTTGAGGACAACAGCGAGCTCCGTTCCAGGCTTGCCGCACTCAAAAGGCGTCCCACCGAGTTCTTCCGCATAGACATCGGCGACGACGTTTCACTCGACGGCTGGTGCATGAAGCCGCCCGATTTTGATCCTCGAAAGCAATATCCCCTGCTTTTCCACGTTTATGGAGAACCCGCCGGACAGACGGTCCTCGATAGATGGGGAGGGGAGAAATACTTATGGCATCTGATGCTCACTCAGCAAGGCTACATCGTGGCCAGCGTGGACAGCCGGGGCACGCCGGCGCCTCGCGGTCGCGCGTGGCGAAAGTGCGTCTATCGTCAAATCGGCATTCTCGCATCCGCCGACCAGGCGGCCGCGACGCGAGCTATAATCGAGAGCCGGCCTTATGTTGACCCTGCCCGAATAGGCATCTGGGGCTGGAGCGGAGGCGGTTCCATGAGTCTCAACGCGCTCTTCAGATATCCCGACCTGTATCATACCGCTATGGCCATCGCCTTCGTCAGCAATCAGCGGTTCTACGACACGATTTATCAAGAACGATATATGGGACTGCCCGATGACAACGAAGAAGGCTACACGAACGGCTCACCGATAACATTTGCCCACCAACTGCAAGGAAATCTCCTGCTCGTTCACGGCACGGGTGATGACAACGTGCACTATCAGAGCTGCGAAGCTCTCATAAACGAGCTTATCAAGCATAACAAGCAATTCTCAATGATGGCGTATCCCGGCCGCTCTCATTCCATCAAGGAAGGCGAGAACACCAAACGGCATCTCTTTGAGTTGCTTACCCGGTATCTGAAGGAGAATCTGCCCGCCGGGCCGAAACCTGCCGAAGATTCCGAGTGACCCGGCATTCCAAAAGGACGATCTTCTGTCACAGACTTTGCCGGCTAACACGGGCCACGTCGATAGCGGCCACTGACCCTCTGCGATTTCCTGGGAAAGATTACCGAAGAAGCGTTATATTTCGTGCCTGCGGTGGCACTTACGATAGGTTTGGACAATTGGCTTTCCACGGAGGGATTGGTAGAGGACTTAAAGAGTAGGCACTCGGGCCACTACATATAGTACATGGTCCGTGCGGGGCACAATATAGCAGGAATTCTTGATGGTCCATCTTTGTTGGGAGGATAATCTTCGATACAGCATCTTGACAGTTGCCTTCAAATGATGTATAATTAAAGAGTGGTGGGACACGGAGGTGTGGTGAAAACGGTGTCTTTCACGAGTTTTCTCCCCCCAGGAATCAGTTCATTTTATGTCCGAGCCGGGACAGGGACGCACCCGAAGAGGTGTTTGCGCGTTGCAAGCAGGAATGTACACGCAACTTTTTGCGAGAACCAGATTATGAATAGCAAAAACATAGAGACTGTTACCATCGCTCGTATTCTTCCGATTCTCCTTGTGCTGGCCGTAGGAATAAGCGTTTTCCCGATGACGGCGACAGCGAAATCGCTATACGTCCTTTCGGACAAGCGGACGAACAGCGGGGACAACATGCTGCCCGTACAAGCATACGATATTGGAGTGGACGGCACGTTGACCTTTCAGACCCAGCACAATATACCCTATCGCGCGTCAGGCGCGGTGGGTATGGCCATTGACTCGGATTCCGGATACGTGTTCATCACGTATGAAGGTATCGGCGGGATTCACCTGCTGGACCCCGTAACAATGACGGACGCGGGCACGACAATCGCTCCTGACGCGAGGGATTTGGCCGGCGTTGTTTACGACCATAAGAAGAAATTGCTCTACACGGTCGATCGCGCGTGGGGCATGTTGCATGCATACGACTGGGATCCGGAAACCGCCACACTGTCTCAGGTGCCGGATTCACCCTTCACTCTGCAAAGGGCTTTGCCGTACGGGATCGCCCTGGACGAAATCGGCGAGCTGCTCTACGTGACAAATGCCAGCAGCTCCGTCGCTGTGTACAGCACCTCAGACTGGAGGCTGGTCAACACGATCAGCCTTGGCCGCGTTGCGATGAGTATCGCCGTCGATGTCAAGAACGGTTTCATCTATACCGGCGCAGGAGATGCGGGCAACATGTTCCTGACACAGTACCACGTGCCTACGGGCATCAAAAGAGAGGTGCAAGTGGAGCTCGATGCAGGTGTGATGGGGCTCGCGGTAGATCCGGACAGCGGCCTGGTGTATATGAGTACCGGCAGGAAAAACGCGCCCGGCGGAGACAACCTCCTGGTCTATGACACAGCGATCAGACGGATCGACAGCATTTTTGATATTGGCAATCCGACGGCCCTGGCTATTCCGGCCAAGCAGATTGGTTACAATCCGTTGAATCTCGCAAAGACCATCATCGATGGTGCAAACGGCAGCACCGCTCTTGACGGGGTTCCGCACGTTGGCCCGGGTAAGACGATCACCTACGAAATCCGCTTCGACAACAACAATAGCTACACGGCAACCGATGTGTCGATTCTTGACGTGCTTCCGGACGGCGTGACCTTCGTGGGGGCCGATAACGGCGCCGGAACCGGACAGTATGATTCGAAGAGGCGCAGCTACAGATGGTCTTACGCTTCTGTACCACCCGGATCGTCCGATATTCTCGCGTTGACGGTTCAGGTGGCCAAAGGCATCGAGGTCGGCAGGACCATTGTGAATTCCGTATCCATCAGTGGCAATGAAGTACCGCGAACGACAACAAGTGCAAGCGTTGTCACGGCGAACAACCCTCTGAACCTGACCAAGAGCATCTTTGGCGGCTCAGATGATCCAGTCCAGGGAGTCGATATCAATGAGCCTATCACGTACACGATTTGCTTCGACAACAATGACAACGATTTCAGCGTGACCGATGTCACCGTTATTGACGTTCTTCCGGACGAAGTGACCTTCGTGGCGGCCGGCGAAGGCAAGGCGCATGGGGCGTACGATGCCGTTACGCACACCTATACATGGTCGTACCCGTTCTTGTTGCCCGGCTCGTCGGTCTGTTTGGGGGTGGTGGTTCGCGTCAATCCGGATGTGACCCCGGGCACGGTCATAACGAATTCCGCGATTATTGACAGCAATGAGACCTCGCCCACCACGGCAAGCGCCGATGCCGTCATGTACCTCGATCCTCTGAGCATCAGCAAGAGCATCTTCGGGGCCGTTGACGGCGAGCCCAAGTGGGTCAGTGCCAGCGAAAAAGTCACGTATGTCATTAGCTTCCAAAACAAGAACAGCTCCCCTGTAAACAACGTGCTCATTGTCGATGCGCTGCCGAAAGAGGCGAGTTTCATCAGGGCCAGGTCTGATGATTCCGGAGTCGTCGGACGGTACGATCCCCAGACGCATACGTACACGTGGTCATATACCTCACTGCCGCCCGCGAAGTCACCGACGCTGTTGGATATCGTGGTGCAGGTCAACAAAGACGTTGTTCCGGGCACGACGATCACAAATTCCGTGACCATCGACAGCGATCAAACGCGCCCGGTCGCAGCCAGTGCGCAAGCCGTCACGTTCTACAGCGTTCCCAGCCTGACCAAGTATGTGGTGGGCAGTGTCGTCGGGGAAAGCGAATATGTGGATACGGATGATACTGTTGTGTACGCCATTCGCTTCAACAACGACAACGATTCCGCCCTCACCAACGTTTCTATTGTCGATACGCTCCCGCAGGAGCTGAGCTTCGTCTCGGCGGACGGCGACGGATCGTTCGGACGATACGACGCAAAATCACATGCGTACACGTGGACGTATCCCACGCTGACCCCGAGGTCCTCGACGTATCTGGAATTGAGGGCGCGGGTCAAAAAGGGTTTGTCGCCCAAGGCAAGAATCACAAATCTGGCCACGGTAACCAGCGGCGAAATCTCGCCGGCCACGGCAAGTGTTGACGTTGTTCTCGGCGATAGCCCGTTGAGAGCCCAACTGATGCGAATGGTGCCCGCGTCAATCAATCGCACGGGCGAGACCTATGAGGTCCAGGCTGTCGTGATACTCCCGGCGGGAATTGGAAAGGATGATATCAAGGATATACTTCCTACGCTCTACCCGGGCAGGATCACGGCAAAAAGGCAGCTTGTGTATGGGACAGACACCACGGCAAAGGTCATCGCCTTTTTCGACAAGGCTGAGCTGGTAGCGGCCATACCTGATGATGGCCAGGTCCAGGTAAAAGTCGTCGGCAAGCTCAAGAACGGCCGCTCGTTCTCCGGCGAGGCGAGCCTCCACATCGCCAGATGACAGGCAACTGATTTGCCGGCCCTTCGGCCGTGCTTCGGCCGACCGGATACGGCAATACCGATTGCTGTCCGTCCGCATTGTGCTTGGATTTCACAGGACCGTTCCGGGATCTCACCGGGACAGACTTATAAACAGTACAATCGATAATTCCTGCCGAACGCACAGATTTTTTGCAGCGGCTCAGGCTTAAAGCTCCGTCCCGTCTTGAACCCACACCTGTTTGGAATCGTATGATAGTATAGGGTCGGGGGGACCCCTGGGCGGGCCGAGTTCTATTTTCTCCTGACTCCTTGCCTCGGCCCGTTCCTTTTTGCGCGCCGAATGGACCTATTTTGTGGATGCGCCGGGAATACGCGACGGTGCTGAGCTGCACGATATAGCGGTAGTCGCGTCTTCGCGTTGCCGGCGGATACCCGTATCAAAGCGTGTGGCCATAACGCACACAAACGGAATAATCTCTGACCGTGGACGAGGACGTATCGGGAGAGTCGTCGGGATACAAGTAAACGCTCACTGAGAAGTCCTCCCCCGGCTTCGTGAAACGCTCAAGGTCGCTGGCTTGCTTGAATCCCTGCGATTCAAGCTTGCCGGCAGCATCGAGCCAGTTGGCTCTGACTCGGATGCCGAAGAAACCGTACGTCTCGCCCATAATGACCGCACCGGTGAAAACGTATCCTTTCTCGCAATCGAACATGAAAATGCAGTTCTCGATTTCCAGGAAGCCCGCTGGTTCAGTCTCGTCCAGGCCGAGCACCTTACAAACCTCGCTGAAAGGCGTTTCGAGGATCTTGATGAACCTCTCGATATGATGAGTGTCGGCAGACTCGAGATGCCCCGGTTCCATGCTATTACTGTCTCCTACCATCCCACGTTGCGGTTTTGTGCGTTTCGCGTACAAGGAAGAGTAATTTTAGCTGTTTCTTGCCCCGCTGTCAAGGCCGTCGCTGAGTTTCGATTTGCGGAAGAATCCAACGGAAATCCTGGCCAATACGTGACGCTGAAAGAAAAATGCTTTGGAAAAGCCTGAGCGGAACGGTGTTTTTGCGGCCGGCCCTGCGATTGGCCCATTATTATCGACGTTTTTTTGAAGGTTTGTGCGCTTGAAAAACCTCAACCGACATGATAACCTGTTCGCCTGGAGTTGGGTCGTTACTTCATTACTTGGCTACCACAATGCCGTGGAGTTTGGACGTAGGGATTACGCACTGATGGGTATCGATGATAAGAAATCTCAGCTTAGAGGTCAGCCGAACCTCGATACAAGTCAAGGGAAGGCTAACTCGTCCGATGAGAAGTTTGTGCCGACGTGCAGTATATGCGGTGAGAAACACTGGCCTCACCATCCTTTGGTTCCTTGCGTCAACAAGCGAAAGGCAAAAGTAAAAGCCAAAGCTGAAAAGAAGGCCAGGGCGGAGGCCGCAGCGGCGGCCAAGGCGCAAGCCAAAGCCGACGCGAGAGAAGATGTTGAGGCCAGGGCCAGGGCGAAAGCTGAAAGAAAGGCTTCTCTCGAGGCGCTTGCCCGAGCGGAAGAGAGGCTAAGGGCCGAATCCAGAGCAAGGGCCGAAGCGGAAGAGAAGGCTGAAGCCGAAGCCCAAGCCCGAGCCGAGGCTGAGGCCAGGGCTGAAGCCCAGACCGAAGCGGCGGCCAGGACAATGGCTGAGAAGACCGCTTATCTTCAAGCGATCACCAGAGCAGAGGAAAGGCTTGGCGCTGAGTCCCAAGCCAGGGCCGAAGTGGAGCAGAGAGCCGAGGCCGAGGCCGACGCGCGGGCGGATCTCGAGCAGAAACTCAGGACTGCAACTGAGGCGCAAGTTAAGGTCGAAGCCGAAGCGGCACAGGCTCTATCGGCCGCCAGGGCGGAGTTCGAAGAAGAAGCTGAATCACTTGCAGCAGCAACAAGGGATCTGCAAGAGAAGCTGCAGGCCGAACGTGAAATACGAGCCAAGGCTGAGCGGGAGGCTCGGATACAGGGACAAGAGAGGGCCGGAGCTGAAGAAAGATTACGCGCGCAAGCAGAGACGTTAACCAGGGTCGAAGCCGAAGCTGCACAGGCTCTCGCTGTGGCCGGAGCACAGGCGGATGAAATGGCCAGCTCTCATGCAGAGGCGGTCCGTGAATTGCAGGCGAGATTCGAGACCGAAACGCAGGAACGAAACAGACTCGAAGCTCAGACATCAGAAGCCCTCGCGGCGGCGAAGGCGGAGCTGGAAGAAAAGGCCGTATCTCATGCGGCGACTGTGTGGGACCTGGAGGAAAGACTGAAGGCTCAGACCGGCGCTGCGACCGAAGCCGGATCACGGGCTGACTCTGAACTGGTTGCCCGAAAGGAAGCTGAGGCGCGATCCCGATCGGAGGCAGAGGCAAGGGTCAGGGTAGAAGAGCGGCTCCGGGCCGAGACCGAAACACGAAGCAGAATCGAGACCGAAGCGGCACAAGCTCTTGCCGAAGCCAAGGCCCAGGCTGAGCAGGAGACTGCGTCCCATGCTGCGGCGGTGCGGGAGCTTGAAGAAAAACTAAGGGCCCAATCGGAAGCGAAGGCCAGAGCGCAAGAGCGGCTGCATGCCGAAGCGGAGGCGCGCAGCAGAGTCGAAACGGAGGCTGCTGAGGCCCTTACGGTTTCCGAGACGCGGGCGGAGGAGAAAGCCAACTCGTATGCGGCAAGAATAAGGGAACTGGAGGAAGAATTAGGGGCCCGAGCCGAGGCCCGGGCCGAAGTCGAAGAACGGCTGCAAGCTGAGGCTGAAGCCAGAGCCAGGATCGAAGCTGAGGCTGCACAAGCTCTTGCAGTGGCCAGGACGGAGGCCGAGGAGAAGGCGAAATCCCATACCGCGGCGACAAGGCAGTTGGAAGAGAGGTTGAAGACCGAAACCGAAGCCAGAGCAAACGCGGAGCGGGAAGCTCAGGCCCAGGCCCAGGAACGAGCAAGAGCAGAATCAAGGGCCGAATCCGAGGCGATGGCCCGGCGTGAAGATCGGGAGAAGGCCGGCAAAGAGGTGCAGGCCAGGGCCAAAGTCGAAGAAAGACTCCGGGTCGCAGACGAGGAACGAGCCAGAATCGAGAGGGAAGCGGCCGAGACCCTCGCTGCCGCCAAAGCAGAAGCGCAAGAGAAGGCCGTATTGCAGGCGGCCCTTGCGACGGAACTTCAGGAGAAGCTGACGGCTCAGACCGAAGCGAAGGGCAGGGCTGAATCAAAGGCGGAATTGGAGGCGGCGGCCCGCCTTGAGGCCGAACATAGAGCCGAAACTGAAGGGCAAGCACGGATCAAGGCCGAAGAGAGACTGAGGGCCGAGACCGAAACGCGGGTCAGAATTGAACGCGAGGCAAAAGAAGCTCTTTCAGCGGCTAAGGTACAGTTGGAAGAGAACGCGGCGTTGCACGCCGGCATTGTGAGGGATCTGGAAGAGCAACTGCGGGGGCGATCGGAAACTGCGGCCAGACTCGAAGAACGCCTGTGCGCTGAAGCAGAGGCGCGCAGCAGAGTGGAAGCTGAGGCTGCCCAGGCCCTTGTAGCGGCCAAGACGGAGGCCGAGGAAGAGGCGAAATCGCACGCTGCGGCGATGCGTGAAGTGGAGCAGAAGCTGAGGGTCGAGGCCGAAGCCAGGTCTGTCGCCGAGCAGGAGGCTCAGGCAGAGGCACAGGAGAGGGCCAGAGCGCAAAAGATGGCCGAGACTCAGACGCAGGCGAGTATTGAGCTTCAAGAAAAAGTGGAGGCCTACCGAAAAGCGGTGGCCAAAGCTCAGAAGAGGCTGGAAGGCCAGGCCCAGGAGCTTGCGAAGACCAAGGCCAGAGCTCAGAGC
>DATKWR010000891.1:0-3948 GCA_035529475.1 Sedimentisphaerales bacterium
ACCTTCTTGCCCAGGGTGTGCGCCAGGTCGCGGACCATTCTCGGGATTTTCTGGACAAGGTTCCTGGCCGGCACTTTGCGGATCTCCAGCAGGGATTTCTGCAGCTTATCACTGAGCTGGCCGAAGCCGACGTTGATGTCCCTGAATCCTTTCGCCAGTTGCCCGTTCGACGTGCTGTCGATCCGTTCCTGAAACAGGTTGAACGATTCCGACATCTCGATCAAATCACCCACGTACTGCATGAAGACATCGACCTTTTCTTCGGAGACGCGCATCGTCCGGCCCGGCGCCGGTCCGGCTTCCGGGCCACTCCGATGGTCCGCCTCCATGGCGGCTTCGATGATTTGATTCTGCACCTCGTCGGGCCCACCGATTTGCCGCGAGCCTTCACCTTCTCGGCCGGAGACATCGCCGGGCTCCCCAGCGTGCGAATCCGACAAGTGCCGGATCCTGGCGAGCATCCGCTGAATCTGGTTCTCCTCTTCCACCTGGCTCCGGCCCGCCCGAACGCGGGCCAGCATGTGCGAAAGCTCATCGAAGCCCGCGAGCAGACCGTCAACGGTTTCGGAGTCAACGCTGAGCCGTTCCCTGCGTATGCCGTCGAGAACGGTTTCGAGCTCATGGGTCAAATCTTTGATGAAGCCGAGGCTCAAGAAGGCGGCAAGGCCCTTGATCGAATGAGCCACGCGAAAAACACTCTCGATAATCGTCTTGTCCTTCGGCCTCCGTTCGAGCTGTACGAACAAGCCGTCCAGAGTGGCGATGGATTCCTCCGACTCATCGAGGAAACTCGCCAGCATTTCCGGATCAACATCGTATTGTAATACGGCCTCTTCCATATAAGAGCGGTTCTCAACGACACGGGATTTGAACGCCGGCGCTTTCGAGCACATCCGCCAGGGTCGGATTTTGCTCGCGTCTGAATTGAGTCCGGTATTCACAAATCCTCTCGAATACCTCGATCGGATCATCCGGCTCGCTCATCTCGCCCGCCAGAAGAATCGGCACGTGCGGGGCGCAATCGCTAAGCCTGCCGACCCCAACATCATCGACGTTTCTCAGGACTCTCGGATCGATCACGACCAGGGGCACGCAGGCGCCGCAGGTCCCCAGAATCCGCATTTCATCGACGATTTGCTCCGCCGAGCGGCACGGTATCGAATGGTAGCCGTGTTCCCTCAGGCAGCGTCTCAGCCCGCAGACGTTAGCCTTGTCTTGCCCGGCGACTATGATGATTTCTTCCATCTGGCTTCCACTTTCAAAACATGATTGGACCTGGCACCCAACAAAAAAGGAGCGTTAAACCGAGTGCGTTCGCATCGGCCCAAGCCAACAGGGTCCCAGAACAGCACAGGGTGAACGCTCCACGTGTGCCATTACTGTCTTCGCAAAATTCGCGGACCTTCAAGGGCTCACGTTGGCGTTTTGTCTACAAAACAGTAATTCGCACTTAAGCACTTGCACGGATGATGGTTCTTTCCGCCGATCGGTTATGTCAGCGCAGACTCTCCTACTGATGGTCAATCTCTTCGCTTGAAAGCCCGGCCCCCACTGCCTAAAAGAAAAGGAGTGCCCAGCCTTACCCGCTTGCAGACACCCACGCCAATGGGCTTCACGAAACGGGATACGGCCGACACTCCTTATTCGCGGTTTTATTCCGAGTGTCAGTTTCGGTAGCCTGTCTCGTAAGTTCGATGCTCCGAACGGAAAGGAGCACTATTTGGCGTTTTGTCTACAGACAGTCAATCAAAACTTCGCATTTGTCCAACTATCAAAAGAACGCACAGGCCTTACAAACGGTAGGGCCTACGTGCATGTCACCTTTTGGTTCGTCACATTTTGTGGGTCAGTTTAGCAAAAACTTCAAATCTTTGGGGCCTTTCAGCCCCGTATCTTATTATTCCACGGATTCTTCCCGGCCCGAAGCCGGGAGGCCGCCGCCTGAAAAAAACAATTACGGACAAAATTGGTACATTTTGTTTTCATTTTCAGGGCGGCATTTTCCGAAATATATGTTAAGACGCGATTTCATTAAGGATTGTTCCGCGTTGACGGTATCGACGCGCAGGGGGTAAACCGCCTTTCCGTACAAATTTCGGTTTCATTGCGATTTTACTCATCAACAAATTGGAGTGTCGCACCTTCTCGCCATGTAGACACCCACGCCAATGGGCTTCACGGAGCGGGCTTGGCCGACACTCCTTCTATATATACGCAGGTCAGCACCTATCGGATCGGAAAGCCCTGCAATGTCTGCTCGTCGAGTGTCGCCCCGCCCCTCCAAATGCGTGATACAACCAAGACTGCCTACATAAAAAACCGACCAATAACGTTTTTGCTTCTCTTTCGCAAATCCTTCGTTTTCACGAGTGTACCGCACAGAGGGGGCATGTCAAGCACTTTTTGTCCACTACAGGTACTCCGTCTTGCCACAAACGGCGGGCCGAACGGATGAGAGTTCAGATTCATGCCCGCAACGTTACAACCAAACAGTGTGGAATTGTTCGACCGGTTCGCTATAATGTTCGAGGCCGTGTCCGGAAGAAATGCCGGGTGCAACAATCATCGGGTATTCGCAGGGCGTCGGCCCGTCAGACAAGTCGGACAGGAGAAGCGTATGACAAAGACGTTGACTTTTGCTTTGATGTGCACACTCGTTTTCTGTGCTGAGGCAGCAGATGCCCAGAGGGCGGCCTCTTCCCAGATGTACGACGTAGTCATTTACGGCGGGACTTCGGCAGGCGTCGCGGCGGCTATCCAGGCAAAGCGCATGGGTAAGACGGTCGTCATCGTCTGTCCCGAAAAGCATCTGGGCGGGCTCACGGCCGGCGGGCTGGGCTGGACCGATTCCGGCAACAAAGAGGCCATCGGCGGTATCTCGCGCGAGTTCTACCGCCGCGTTAAAGCACACTACGACAAACCCGAGGCGTGGATCCATCAGAGGCCCGAAGAATATTCGCGGTACCGACCCGACGACGACGCGATATGGGTGTTCGAGCCCCACGTGGCCGAGCAGACCTTCGAGATGCTTGTGGCCGAACACAAGATTCCGGTGCACCGCGACCAGTGGCTCAAACGCGAAGGCGGCGTCACCAAAGACGGGGCACGCATCATCTCCGTCACGATGCTCAGCGGCGACACGTACCGAGGCAAAATATTCATCGACGCGACTTACGAGGGTGACCTGATGGCCTGCGCGGGCGTTAGCTTCCACGTAGGCCGCGAGGGCAACGATGTTTATGGCGAGACGCTCAACGGCGTCCAGACGCGCAACGCCACCAAGCACCAGTTTGAAAAACCCGTCGATCCGTACATAAAACCGGGCGACCCGGCCAGCGGGCTGTTGCCTCGAATCCACGGCGGCGATCCGGGGCAGGAAGGTCATGGCGATCATCGTGTACAAGCCTACAACTATCGTATGTGTCTGACGCAGGTGCCCGAGAACCGCGTGAGCTTTCCCAAGCCGGACAACTACGACCCGATGCAGTACGAGCTGCTGGCCCGGTATCTCGACCAGGGCTGGCGCGCGATATTTGTCAAATTCGACCCGGCGCCGAACGCCAAGACCGACACCAATAATCACGGTGCCTTTTCAACCGACGACATCGGCATGAGCTATGATTATCCGCAGGCCACCTACGAGCGGCGCCGGGAGATTCTCAAAGAGCACGAGGACTACCAAAAAGGACTCATGTGGTTTCTCGCTTACGACCCGCGCACCCCGCCGGACGTGCGGGAGAAGATGGGCCAATGGGGCCTGGCAAAGGACGAATTCACCGATAACGGCCACTGGCCCCACCAGATTTACGTCCGCGAGGCGAGGCGAATGATCAGCGATTTCGTCACGACAGAACTGCATCTGACGCGGAAAAAGCCAACGCCGAAACCTATTGGCATGGGCTCCTATAACATGGATTCGCATAACGTCCAGCGCTACGTGGACCAGAC
>DATKWR010000892.1:0-6527 GCA_035529475.1 Sedimentisphaerales bacterium
TGGCAAAGCTCCGGTCTCATTACCGAATTCAGCAGCCATGGCGCGAACGGAAGTCGCAATTGTTCCGGCTCCGGCCTTGCCTTCGGACCATCTGGCCGCTTCCAGCCGGGCGGTCAGCATAGGGATCAGAACCGCCGCCAAAACAGCAACAATCAAAACCACCACCATCAACTCGATCAACGTGAATCCTTTTCTGCTTTTCATGTTTTTCTCTCCTTTTCAATCATACGGTTAAAGGTTAATACGTTGTTTCTCTTCGGGCGGGCCGACTTATAAGGCGGCTCCACTTTCCTACGTTATTTATTTTACCCGGTTCGCTTTTCTCATCACATATCATCCCGCTCTGAGGTCGGAAAGCTGGAAGATCGGCATGTACAAAGCCAACACTACGACCAGCACAATCGCTCCAACCGTTATAATCAATAGAGGCTCCAGAAGGCCCGTGATGGTCGTTATCGTCGCATCGACCTTTTCCTCGTAATAGTCGGCGGTCCTTTCCAGGACCTGCCAGAGCGAGCCGCTTTCTTCGCCCGCCTTGACCATCTTGGTGACCATGTTGGGGAAAAAGCGCGTGCCGGCCATGCTCAGATAGATGGGCGAACCGCCCACGATGTCGGCCCTCGTCCGTTTCAATACGTCGCTGATGACCTCGTTGCCGGTCATCTCCTCGACGATATCGAAGACGTCCAGCACGGCGACGCCTCCTCGAAGCAGGTTCGCCATCGTCCGGCAGAAACCCGCGATAAAGGCCTGCTTGAGCAGCGTGCCGAACAAAGGCACGCTCAGAACAATCCGCGAGCACAAATAATGAACAGAACGGATATGTCGATAGGCCCAAACCGCCAGAATCACAGCGAGCACGAGCCCGCCGACGACATAAGGCGCGTTGTTAACCAGCACGTCATTGACCGCCATGAACGCCTGCGTGAAAGCGGGCAACTGCCCCGCCCCGAACTGGTCGAACATCTCGCGGAAGCGAGGGATGATCAGCGTCATGATAATAACCACGACGAAGATGACGAAACAAACGACAAAGGCCGGGTAGGCCAGCGCCTTTTTGACCTTTCGGGCTAAGCGGTCGCGGCTGGTGAAATACTCGGCGGCCCGGCGGAACGCGGCGCCGATGTCGCCCCCCGTCTCACCCGCTAAGATCAAAGCGTAAACTAATTGGCTGAACACCTTGGGGAATTCCGTCATGCCCTCGGAGAAGGTCCCGCCCTGCTCGATCCGGGCCAGGATTCGGTACAGGATCTTCTGCAGCTTTCGGTTCTCGATGTCCTCGGCGATGCCATCCAGGGCGTCGGCAATAGTGATACCGCCCTCGACCATGGTGGTCAGTTGCCAAAAGACGGCGGCTAATTCCGCCGAGCGGATCCGCCGGATCGGCGAGAGCTTACCCCGGCGAGCCACTCCCGTGGAGACTATATCCACAGAGACGGGCGTGCAGCCCTGCTCGCGAAGCCAGCCCAAGACGTCGGTCTCAGACATAGCCTTCGTGAGCCCTTCTTTGACTTCGCCGGTAAAATCCCTGGCTATGTACCTATACGTAATCATCCATTTTGCCTTTCTTGGCTATTCTAACAGGTTCTTTGAGTCCGTAAAGAACCTTTTTTATCAAGTCAAGAAAATTTATGCGTGCTTGACCGCGCGTTCGGCCCGCTCTCTTTCGCTAAATGCGGCGCCAAGGACTTCTTCGGCCGTGGTCTGCCCTTCGAGCATGCGGTCCACACCGCTGCCCAAAAGCCCCTGGTAACCTCTCTCACGCGACATTTGTCGAATTTTCGCCTCGCTGACGCCGGCGGAGACGGCGTCGCGGACTTCTCTATCCATCACTAAGAACTCGAAAATCGGCAGCCGGCCCAAATAGCCGGTTCCGCTGCACTTGGGGCAGCCCCGGCCGTGATAGAAAACGGCATTTTCAGCCTGCTGAGCCGGTACGTTCAGACGCTTGACAATCTCCGGCGAAACCTCCACCGGCTCTCTGCAATACTCGCAAATCCGCCGGACCAGCCGCTGAGCAATAATCAGATTGACCGTCGAGGCCAGCAGGTACGACTCGACGCCCATATAGACCATTCGGCTGATGGCGCTGGGGGCGTCGTTCGTATGGAACGTGCTCAGCACCAGATGGCCGGTCAGCGACGCCTTGATGGCGATGTCGATGGTTTCCTTGTCGCGAATCTCGCCGATCAGGATGATGTCCGGGTCCTGGCGCAGAATCGCCCGCAGCGACTCGGCGAAATCCAGGCCGATGTCCGGCTTGACCTGGATCTGGTTGATCCCGTCCAGGCGGTACTCGACCGGGTCCTCGACCGTCGTGATGTTCTTGCGCGGGTCCCGCAGGTAATTCAGCGCCGAATAGAGCGTGGTGCTCTTGCCGCTGCCGGTCGGGCCCGTGACGATAATGATTCCGTGAGGCTGGGTGAGTGTGACCTTGAGCTCGGCCAGCAGGTCGGTGTCGAAGCCTAATTGGTCGAGGTTGTGGTTCACCGCCGCCGAGTCCAGGATTCGCATGACGACTTTTTCGCCGTGGATGGTCGGAATGACCGAGACGCGGACGTCGATGTCGCGCCCAGTCGCCTTGATTTTGAAGCGCCCGTCCTGGGGCAGCCGCCGTTCCGCGATATCCATGCGGGAAAGAATCTTGATGCGCGTCGCGATGGCCGCCTGCATCTTTCGCGGCGGCGGAACCATGTCCTGCAGCACGCCGTCGATACGCATCCGGATCGTCATGGTTCGCTCGCGCGGCTCGACATGAATATCGCTGGCCCGGCTCTTGACCGCCTGGCGAAGAAGCAGATCGACATACCGGATCACCGGCGCGCGGGTGGCCGCCTCCTCAACACTGATATCGGCCTCCATCGCGTTCAAAGCGCTCTCCATCACCTCATCGGCGTGCGCCTCGCCCTCTTCGTCCTCGGTATTGATCGCGTGCTCGACCAGGTCGCGCAGCCGCTGCTCGTCGAGGTCGGAGCCGTGATAGACCTTCTCGATGGCCCGGTGAATCTCCCGATGCGAGCTCAGGACCGCCCTGATTTCACGCCCCGTCTTCATCGTTACCGTGTCGGCGGCGATAATATCCAGCGGGTCGGCCATGGCCACCAGCACCTTCTGGTCCTTTTCGCCAAAAGCCACGAGGTTAAATCGCTTGGCAATGGCCTCGGGCACCAGGCGCGCCACGTTCATGTCGATTTCCTTCTCGTCGAGATGCACTCGCTCGGTGGAAAGATGCTCGGCCAGGGCGCCCCGGACGTCCTCGTCGCTGACCATCTTCATCCTGACCAGGATATCGCCGAGACGCCCACCGCGGCTTCGCTGCTCGTTCAACGCCTCGGTCAGCTCCCGCCGGTTCAGCAGGCCCTTGGAGACGAGCAACTCGCCAAAACGCGTGTGGGCTTTCTCTTCGGAAGTCTGAGATACTTCATTAGTCGTAATCATTATCAGTTTCCCCCCCTCTGTAATTTGCAGGATGAAGACGCAGCGAAGTGAGATCGTCGGCAGCGTTCCACTTTCCGCGAGAAACACCATGCGGAAGGCAGAAACTCCAAGCCCCGGCCAGCCGCCCGTTTCCCGCCTGTCTCTATTGTGCTGAACAACTGCAACAGAGTCATACAAGCGCCGTTTTTCCTTAACAGCCTCACCATCCCCGCCTCCTTTGAAACACACGCATACGCAGTGCGTTTTCATCTTCCCGCCACCCTCCCAGGCGCGGCCGAAGATAACCTTCTCCCGCTCTACTTTTTTCTTATAGATGTTATTATACAACGAAGAAAGCGGCACGTCAAGGAAAAAGCTCAGAATATTGCAGGAAATTCGGAACGTAGCAGATATAGCGGTTACGCCGCGCTAAAGTAACGACAGTTTTCGCAGCGTGGGCCGCGCAGGCCGGACTGTTCTCGCTCATAAGATGTCTTCTGAACAGCGATTACGCCGATATGCGGTACCCATCGCTCAACGCAGGGGCGCGCCGCGATGAACAGTGCCCACGCCAAGAATTGTCGGCCGGCCAATGGAAAATTACTCCCCCTGCCCGGCTGGATGGCCAACGAGCAAGGAAGGGCAGAGAATCCGCACGAGCGTCTGGTCGGATTCGTCGCACTTGGCGACCTTCAAAACGATAAGCGCATTGGCCATCAGAATGCCGGCTACAAAGCCCCCCACGTGTGCGACGTATGTCGTCGGGTAGTTGCCGATGATGGCGGCCGTCAGATTCAGCAGGAACCAGATCAGTACCAGCCAGGGACCGGCCGGGCTCAAACGCCTGAAACACAGCACAACGTGCAGTCCCAGAACGCCCATGATGGCGCCGCTTGCCCCGATTGTCGGGCGGCCGTCATAGAACATGTGGACCGCCGCTGCGGCAAAACCTAACGCCACATAGACAAGCGGATACGCCGCGTTGCCGATTTTCAAACTGACGTGCCGGCCAAATATCCACAGCGTCAGCAGGTTCCCAACAACGTGGATGCCACTCATGTGAAGCCACATGTGGCCGAGCAGCGCCCGGAAAGACAGGTGATCCAGGATCAGCCCATTGAGACACTGCTGCCTCGGATCGCCGGCCATCTGAATCGCGAACGTCACCGTCGCCAGCAGCATAACGGTATAGTTGCCGGCCGGCCACTGCCGCGTGCGAGCATCCTTCGTGAACGCCTTCCTCACGGAAACACCCTCAAGAACACCTCATACCAGTATTATATCGGACTATGCCCGGCCGCGCCATTAGAAAAAATGCGCCCAGCCTCCGACAATACCTCAAGCTGCCGCCACCAAGGACATCGCATGACGCCGATACTACTACTGGGAAAACGGCTCGCTCGGCCCCGCGACTTCGCCACAGACCGCGATGCAAAAAACGAGTTTCTGCCCGTAGAACAGGTTGTCCTTAGACCAGGGGTCCGGTTATCACCCTCGTACCGGCTGCCGAGCCCAACGTGTTCATCCTACTTGATCAGATAGGGCTCTTCGGGCAATTCCCGTACCCAGATGTTGCGAAACTTCAGAGGATTTCCGTGGTCCTGAAGGTGAATGAACCCCACGCCGCCCTCGTGAGGCTGATAGGCAGCTTTCTTCTTGTGCGCCGTGGTGCCCTCGATTTCGAGATTGTTATGGACAACGACGCCATTGTGCAAGACGGTGATTCTGCCTTTGCGAATCAGGTTGCCGCTTTCGTCAAATAGCGGACGCATAAAACTGATGTCGTAGCTCTGCCACTGGCCCGGCTTGCGGCACGCGTTGACCATCGGCGAATGCTGGCCATAAATCGCGGCGGCCTGCCCATCCGCGTAAGTCTTATTATCTTTGTAGTTGTTCTCCGTGTAGGAATCGAGGACCTGCACCTCGTACCTGTCCATAAGAATGACGCCGCCGTTCGAGCGTTTCTGGTCGGTGATCTTCGGGTCAACACCCTCGGGCGTGCACCACTCGATATGCAACTGGCAGTTGCCGAAGGGTCTCTTGGTGCGAATGCCGCCTGCCTTCTGGGCAACCTGCATGTACCCGTTTTCGACAATCCATTTTACTTCGCCTCCGCCCTTTTCGCTTACCCACTCCGAAGTGTTCATGCCGTCAAAAAGTACAATGGCATCCGACGGCGGCTGGCCAACCTGCGCCGGCGGTGTTATCACAGGAGGGTTCGGCCGCGTCGTGTCGTGCACGTCGTATTTCACCAACTCCTTCGCAGCGTAGCCGCCCACGCCCAAGACCATCACCAATGACAAGCACAAAACAATCTTCTCCCTTCTTGCTCTGACCTTCATGACTTACTCCTTTGCTCTAAGTTTTCTCTATAACAGAATCCGCTCCACGTCCGGGTCAAATCTCGCGGTTTTGCCTGCGCGAAGCCCGAGCATCCCCATCTGCAATGCGGTTTGAACGCGGTACCCCAAGGCCATCGTGCTGAGCGTCTGTCGCTCGCGCGAGCGACAGCACTCCAGGAACTTTTGCCAGTATCCGGTGAAGTCCTCCCCATGCTCGATGGCAAAACGCTGCGGCTTCTTCTTGGAACCTTGCGCCGGGACAAAGACAATCTCGTCCTTTTCGATGGTCAAAGTGCCCTCCCACCCACGGATGACGGGGATTCTGCCCCCGGAGCCGCGGCCGCCGGCGCCCGGATAATCGTTCGCCTGCGTACCGAGGACCGCTACGGTGATCTTCTCAGGGTAGTCGATGAGCGCATTGAAGGTATCGGGGATCTCACGCTCCTGATAGCGGAGCATTCCGCCTGTGGCCACGACCGTACCCGGCATGCCGACACCAAGCATGAAGAGCACCGGGGTCAGCGAGTGCGGAAACAAATCCGTCGATGGGCCGCCCGCATAGTCCTCGTACATCCGCCAGCGGAAATACCGGCTGACATCGAAGGGACGCTTTGGTGCATCGCCTAAAAAAGCCTCCCAGTTCAAGTCGGAGCCTGGCTTGGCATTGGGATCGTCGATCCGCATCCCGCGCTCGCCCCAGTCGCCGACCCGGAAATAGCCGCATTCGGCGTGAACAGGCTGACCGATCAAGCCGTCCTGAATGAGCTT
>DATKWR010000893.1:0-2330 GCA_035529475.1 Sedimentisphaerales bacterium
ACCGAATTCGTCCCGTAATCCAGGCCGATTGTGTAAGGCATGTTATTACCTCCTGCACGGAAACACCGTGACAATTTCAGTTCAGCCAGAAACTAAAGTACAGGTACAGCCCAAGCACCAGCCCCAAAACCACGATGGTTATCAGCACGTCAACAAGCCCCCAGCTCTCGCGGCATTCCTTCTTTTGTTCGGGCGTGGTCGTCGCATAGGTCAGCTCGGCAATGCGTTTATAGTCCGGCGGAGCCGTCACCAGGGAGACACCGACAATGGCCACGATGCTGATCAGCAGCAGCCAGCCTGAGGCGAAAAGGAAATTGTATTGTCCGATGCCGACGAGCCAGCCGGGGGACGTTATTATTGCGTTTTCGCCTCCTGTCAGGGCCTGCAGTGCCAGCTTGCCCATGCCGGCGGTGAACCCGATCAGCAGGCCGGCCACCGCACCCTTGCCGTTGATCCGCTTGAAGAAAAGGCCAAGCAGGAAAACGGCTGTAATGGGCGGTCCGAGATAGCTCTGAACGTCTTGCAGGTATTTGTAAAGCCCTCCCTGAGAGACTCGCTGCATCACGGGAATCCAAATGATGCCCATCCCGACGACCACCAATGTTGCGATTCGACCCACCGTGACCAGATGCCGCTCGGAAGCCCTGGGATTGATCTTCTCGTAGATGTCCACGGTGAAGAGCGAGGCACAGGAATTGAACAGCGATGAAAGAGAGCTCATCAGAGCCGCGAGCAGCCCCCCGACCACCAAGCCGCGCAGGCCGGCCGGCAGCAGCGAGCTGACCATGACGGCGAATACCCGGTCCCCATCGAGAACCTCCTGGCCATTGGCCATTTTTGTGGGAATTGCAATCAGCCCCTTCTGGTGCAGGGCGTAGCCGATCAGACCCGGGACAAGAAAGATCATCACGGGCCAAACCTTCAGAAAACTACCCCACAGAGCGCCGCGGCGCGCACTGCGAAGGTCCTTGGCCGACAGCGCCCTTTGCACAATGTACTGGTCCGTGCACCAGTACCATATCCCGATAATCGGCGACGCGATCAATATGCCGAGCCACGGAAAGTCCGGTGCGCTATTCGGCCGCCATAGTGCAAAGTTGGCGGCATTCGACCGGCATATGGCCTGCAGCTCACTCCATCCGCCGAGTTTGCTTAGGCCGAAAACCGTGATAAAGACAGAGCCGAGTATCAGGATGACGGTCTGGATGGTGTCGGTGTAAACCACAGCACGCAAGCCGCCGAGAATGGTGTAAAGGCCCGTGAACGTAACTGTTAAGAGTGCCCCTATCCAGAACGCATCGAGAACGAAGCTCTCCGTGAGCGGTATGCGAATCTCAGGCAGCAGGACGTTGAATACCACACCTCCGGCATAGACGGTCACCGATACCTTTGTGAACACATAGGCGATAAGCGAGACGATGGTCAGTATCCAGCGAGCCGTTGCATTGTATCGCTTCTCAAGAAACTCGGGCATCGTAAAGACCTTCGAGCGATAGTAAAATGGGACGAATACCCACGCCAGCATGACTACCACCCAGGCGTGCAGCTCCCAGTGCGCCATGCCCATGCCGCTGGTTGAGCCTTGTCCGGCCAGTCCGACGATATGCTCAGAACCGATATTCGAGGCAAAAATCGACGCTCCAACCACAAACCACGGCATGTGTCTGCCTGCGAGGAAGTAGTCGGTCGATGTTCTTTGTTTCTGCAAGACAACCCACCAGACGATCGCCAGCATGATGCCGAAATAAGCGGCGATTGCTATCCAATCCAATGCCTCAAAGCCATGCACAATTCAGCCCTTTCAAATCGTTGCCAAGAACTTCTTTCTTTGGCGCATTGTTCGACCCGGAAATTCTCTATATAAGTGCGGGCATGAGGAATTTCAAGATTTTTCCTTTTTGCCAACAAATCGTTGCATTTGTGACCTAATTGCCTATGCTAATGTGGATTTCAGTAGCCTCCCTGGCTACAGGGTCTTTTGAATCTCTATCGGAAGAGCGAAAATGGCGAAACGCCTTTTTCTCCTTACAATCATAACGTTTGCCATGCTGGTCTTTGCTTGTAGCTGCTCGGCCGTTAAGGTCGATCGTATCGAATCTGGAGTCGAAGACAAAGCCACGTTCACGCCCGCCGAGGTGGGAGCGGATAGAATGGCGCCGGCCGGGGTGCAACCCGGCGAAGTTGAGCCCGTTCGTGCAGAACCCAACCCAAGCGAGCCCGCCGAGGGACCGAGCCGCGAAGTGGTGGGGCAAGCCCCACCCTACGCTTCGGAGCCTAATGAGTCCGAGCCGAATAACGTCAGACTTGACCGGGCGACTTTGTTTCACGCC
>DATKWR010000894.1:0-4037 GCA_035529475.1 Sedimentisphaerales bacterium
TCTTTGAACCATCCTTGGATATTCATCTCGAAATATCCACCTCACCGATACTTGATGAGAACGGCGAAGTCACAAGATCTGTTCATATAGCTAAGGACATTACCGAACGCAGTCAAGCAAAAGAAATACTTGAAAAGTCAAACAAACAACTAGCAGAATATAATCAGCTAAAGGATGAATTTGTCTCCACTGCCTCGCATGAGCTTCGTACACCACTTTCAATCATCATGGGAGCGATAAGGCTTATCCTCGATGAGATTCCAGGTAGAATAGTGGAAGAACAAAGAAAAGTCTTGGCTACAGCAATGAAGAATGTAGAAAGGCTCGGCAGAATTGTTGACTCTTTGCTGAACATATCGAAAATAGAATCGGGTAAGCTGGATTTGCATAAGACTGTTGTAAATATTTTCGAACTCATTAAAGATACTGTCTCCAACTACGAGTCCCTTAGCCAAGAGAAAGGCATCCACATTGATCACGAAGTTCCCCAAACCAACGTGGATATTTGCCTCGATCAGGATAAAACAAGAGAGGTTCTGATGAACCTCATTTCCAATAGCTTCAAATTTACGCCAGAAGGTGGCTGGATCAAGGTGATTTGTGCCAAGCAGGAGGGTAGAGTTTTGGTAACTGTCCGGGATTCAGGTGTGGGAATCGCAAAAGAAGATATCCCGAAGCTATTCGATAAGTTTACCCAATTCAGCAGAAAAGCGGGTCCAGGAGAAAAGGGGACCGGTTTGGGGCTCGCAATTGTGAAGAAATTAGTGGAGATGCACGGGGGTACGATTGAGGTCGAGAGTAAAGTAGGCCAAGGCACAACCTTTACTATCTCTCTGCCGTTAACTGCTGAAGCCAAAGCAGAGAGTTTATCTGCGGAAACAGATGAACTCGTGGAAGAGACTGTTTCAAGTAGCTAGTTCTGGTTGCGGAAGCTCGGTTTTTTGAAAACACGATGTCACTCATGTTGTCGGGATCGAAACACTATGCGGCTTTCCGATGAACAAGCGGCCTGGTATACGTCCTTTTTCGGCTTCTGCAGACGCACCGCCGATGTCCCCCTCGCTGTCGCCGTCATATTCGTGTTCACGTTACCTCATAACCGTGTCAACAAAACCAAGCTGTGACAGAGAACCGCAAGACCCACGCTGGCCGCATAATGCCTAAATCCTTTGAAAAGACAGCATCCGAGCTTAAAGGCCCGTTTTAACACCGAGATGCTACCCTCCACGCCCGCGCGGAACCGCTGGCCGCTCACAAAGGCCTCACAGGTTTCCCGCTCATTTTCCGTGTCTTTTCGGCAGGCCTGAAAAAAATCTGAATTTGTCAGGTGGTTTGCTGGGTCTGGGCGCAGATGCCTTGAGCTTCTTGCAGCGTCTGCTGATAGTTCCAGGGCATCCACTCGGCCGGGTGAGCGGATAGCTCGTTGGCGTGCTTCTGGAGTTCCGTCAGATAGTTAAAGGGATTGACGCCGTTCAGTTCGCAGGTGTGGATCAAGCTCATAAACAGATCGCCTACTCGGGCGCCGTTCTGGGTCTTAAAGAAATAAGAGTTTTTCCGATGGAGAATTGCTTTCTTGAGTGCTCTTTCACAGACGTTGTTGTCTAACGGCGCAGCGGGTTGTCTAAGGAACAACGTCAGCTTATCCCAGTGCGTGAGCATGTAGGTGATCGCCTCGCCCAGGCCGCTGTTCGGCTCGACCTTTCTGGCTTCAATCTGTTCGGTGAGCCATCTGTTGAGCTCCTCCATCTTCGGGCCGCTTTCCTTTTGATGGAAGTGGAGCCGCTGCTCGTCCGACATCGCCTGGCGTTTGGCCTCGGCCTCGTTCTTGTAAACCTCCTTGAGGATCTCCAAGACATACAGGCACTCGTGGGGGAAGTCCGTCGCCACATCGACAAATTGCCGGCGTCCGTGCAGCAGGCAGTTGCCCACGATGGTCCGGAGTTCTTTGGGCATGTTGCGGGATAAGGCGTCACACATCTGGAGGGGCGGACCCAACTCACAAGCCCGCTGTTTCAGTAGGGCGACCAGATTCTCTCCGGCGTGCCGGTGCCCCGTGAAGAACAACGCGATTCGGATATTTTCAAGGACCGAGATAATCCCGGAGGTGAACACACCCGTGCGAGAGCCGACGTCCGTCGGATCCGAGTCGGTCGATGGGTCGGACAGGCCGAGCAGGGAGAGAATCTTCATCGTCGTGTCATCGTTGTGAAATAACCGGCCCTGGGCCGCCTGCCGAATCATCTCCGCGAAGACCGGCGAGATCACACCGGCACTGTCCCGGACAATCTCCCACTGGGTCGCTGCCGGCAGAGGGATGCCCAGGCCGCCCTGGAGCCTCTGGAGACGATTGAACGGAAGCCCACTGCCCTACTTCAACAGCGCGATCATCGCCGCCGATTCGGCGTCATATTTCTCCGGCCCCATGCCCGGCGGCGCCTGGGCGGTGAAGATTTGCCCGCACAGATTGCAGCGTAATTTCTGTAATTCATACACGGTGGCCCCGAGAGGCGCCTGGCCCCGGATGCGCACCATGTGGCTTGGTTCCACACTCTCGTACACCGTGCCCTTTTTGCAGTTCGGGCAGGCATCCCCGGGCTTGAGCGACTCGTGCGGCACACAGACTTTCTTGGCGCCCGTGAAGGCGTCGGCGCCATTACGGCCATGTCCTTTGGCCTTTTGTGGGGCCTCTGTGTCGTTGTCTTTGGCCGCGTCATCTCCAGAGTTGCTTTCTTTGTCAGCCTCGTCCAGAATCTTCTTCATCACCTTTTGCGTCGTTTCCGTCGTCGCGCCGAAGAGCAGCTGCTTGAGCCGCTGGACCGAGACACGGTTCTTCTCCAACTCCTGCGTCAGATAGATCAACGTCTCCATCGCGGCATGAAGCTTGTCATATTCGGCTTCGCTTAAAGCCGTCTTCGCATGGTCCAGGATTGCCTCCAACTCGCTGCGGTCCAGGTCGATCCGCTCGGGGCTACCTGGCCCGGCCGACGTCTGGCGGGCTGGGCTGGGGTGTCGCCGACGCCGCTTACCACCGTATCTTCGGATTCTTCGCAGGGCGCTCATGGTCAAACTCACAACACATCGCCGCACAACCGCGAAAACGAACAGATACATTATCGGACAACGGTGGACCTTGGCTTCAAATATTCAAGAGGGTGTGAATGTGAACAAATCACTTTTTTCTCACGGGCCCCCACCCACCCGACGCCAGGGCGGGACCCCTTGGGCCGCTGCCGCATTGCCGCCGGACAGCAGAACCGCAAGCTGATGGGCCTCCAGGACCTTGGTCGCCGAGGAGGCGCTCTGCGGCCACCACGGGAAACGCCCCTTCGAGAGCCGCTTCTGGCACAACCAGAACCCCTGCCCGTCATAGACCAGGATCTTGATCGCCTTGCGGCGGCGGTTGCCAAAGACGAAGACGTAACCAGTAAAGGGATCCTGACGAAGCGCCTCGCGGCACACCCGGGCCAGCCCATCGATCCCCTTGCGGAAATCGGCCGGCTCGACGGCCACCAAGATCCGCATCTGGGGCGTGACCTGGATCATCCCCGGCCGCCCCGGAACCCACGAGCGAATGACGCCAGGTCCGCCATGCAAGCTCCCTTGACGTGCATCCGCATCATCGTGCCGTCTCCCTCTTCTAACTCGATCGTACAGTCGATGGATGGACTCGTCACCGGGCTCGGCAGAAGTTCAAGGAACTCCCATCGGCCTTGGCTTGGCTTCGATGGGCCCGTGGCTGTCGCCGCCAGATGCTTCTTGAGCGACTCGTACTTCAGACCCAACGCACGGGCGGTCTTGTTGAGCCCGTGCTTGCGGGCGAGGGCCACGGCGTTCTGCCAGAGGGCCTCCGGCAGTCGGGCACGTTGGTTGGGCTGTCGGCTCCGCCAGCGATCGAACTGGCGACGCGCTGCGGACAGGGCTGCGGGAATGTTTGCGGGCTGTCTGGTGCTCATCAGTCGGTCTCCAAAAATTCGGTTTCGCCGGCCCGCCCGACGACCCGTCCCATGGGCCGCCGATCAAGCGGAACTCACCGGCCA
>DATKWR010000895.1:0-4236 GCA_035529475.1 Sedimentisphaerales bacterium
AGCCTCCTGGGCTTGCTCCTTGCGGATCGATAGCCAGCTCAGCAGTATCCCAACTTCAAACAGGGCGTAAAGCGGTATCGCAAGTGCTATCTGCGAGACAACGTCCGGCGGAGTGGCTACAGCGGCGATAAAGAATATGACCACGATGACATATTTCCTTGATTTCTTGAAGGTCTCGATGGGGATCAGTCCCGTCCTGTTGAGAACGAATATGGCGATGGGGGTCTGGAAGGCGAGCCCGAAGACGAGCATAAGCATCGTTACGAAGGAGATGTACTTGTCGAAGGTCCAGTAGGCCGAGACACCTATCAAGTCGCCGAATTTGAGAAAGAACTTCAGACAGAGCGGCGCGATTATGAAGAGAAAGAACAGCGCACCGGTCACAAACAGCGCCGTGGAGAACGGCACCGCCGTGCGGACGTACTTTCTCTCGTGCTCGTACAGACCCGCCGCTACGAACATCCACAGTTGGTAGAAAACCCAGGGCGAGGAGATAATCAGGCCTGAGATCAGTGTTATTTTCATAAATGCGATGAAGGGGTCGGCCGGCGCCGTCGCTATGAGTCGCTGCTCGAAAATGGAAGAGTCCGCATCGGCGGCAACTGCAGTGTAATTGGGATCGTCCGCCAGTTTTGTCATTGTCTCAGTGTAGATTTTATGTACGAACGTCACGGCTCTCGGGTCAATAGCCGGCGCGTTCGGGTCGGCACCAAGGGCGTTGAGCAAGTTTGCGCTGAAGGCATTCAGAACATAGGCTGAAGCGTCTGTTGCTTTGTTGTCCTTCACCCTAGCTTCCACCTTGGACCGAGAATATTTCTCAGTGACCAAAGAGTAGGGACGTTTGATGAACCGGATAATTTGATGCCCGAAGAACAGGCAGATGACAGTTCCTGTGACAAGACCGATGATGGCCAGGATCAGCCGGGCGCGCAGCTCCTCCAGGTGGTCGCCCAGGCTCATGGTGGTATCAAGAGGGTCGGGTAACTTCTCTTTCTTGTTCTTCTCTGGGTTTTTGCCCATTTTACAGACAAGGCAAGCTGGTGGTGCTCTCGGACTCAGACGGGTTAGCTCATCTTGTCTTCGGGCTCGTCCAGACCGGCGGCGCTCCTTGTCTCTTTCGCCACTTCGTTGCCGATTCCTTTGACGTCGTTCACGAACTCATCCTTGGTCTCTTTGGCCTCGTTAATTCCCTTCTTGAACTCGGTCAGACTCCTGCCCACGCTGCGGGCGATATCGGGCAGCCGCCGGCCGAATATCAGCAGAGCGACGACAAGGACAACGAGCAACTCCCAGTGGCTGATTCCCCCGAAAGCTAACGTGTATTGCGTACATCCAATCATCTCAATCTCCTTATTATTACTGAACTTTTGCAAAATTGAAGTCAGGCATATATTATTTTCAGAAAATCGGTTTCACGATTTTCTTCAAAATAATCGGGTGCCGCATGAGAACATATCGTCAAGTCAACCTTACGCATCGTGTTTTAGAAAAAAGAAATCGAAAGAGAATATTCTTTCTTTCCAAAAGTATGCCTAACTCCAATTCTGCAAAACTCTTGTTGTTACACGGTCACACTACTATCATAGTGTACCCTTAGCTACTTTGTCAACGATGTAAATCGCCGGATAAACATCGACGAAATCACTATCAACACAGTCTAATCTACCCGAGTCTTCAGGTCAAGAGAACGTTTGTGGAAATTTTCATCGGTGAATTTGACTTCGGCGCACGAATAGTCTCATAACACCAGAACTTCGTTCGGATTTCAAGCTCTTTTCGAGCCTCTTGGACCGACCGTTCGTCGCAGAAAAGCGAGGAAAAACGGGGGATTTAGCCCAGGGATTGTCCAGGGGCGGAATCGCTGCTGACGGCTCAGGAAAAATGTGGCCGCACTGTGTGTCATAAGCACAAATCAATAAAGAGGTTACGACTGAACTAAGGCGATTTTCCTTGCTTTTGGCCCCTTTTTCCGCTATCATAGTGGCATGGTGATAGAACAGAAACATGATAGTGCGGCCCTTTGAGAAACCTGATGGCGAAGTTTTATTACGAAACCTGGCTTCCATTTGTCTTCAACAAAAGACGCATCCTGCTTCTGGCCATCGCCAGCTACATCGCTTTGTGCTGAAAACCAAGCTTGATTTCGAGCAAATTCCAGCCGCCCGCCTTTGGGCGGTTTTTTTTATGCGCCCTTGCCATTTGAGCATTTGACAGCCTCTGTGCGCCTGGCTAAGCTTGCGCCGGTTTGCGAAGGACAGTTGAAGACGCTTGGATGATTGTCGTAACTGGTGGAGCCGGATGCCTTTCACGCCATACCATTTTGGACCCAGCGGATTCGTTGGGCTGGTCTTTAGAAAGTGGATAGACGCTCCTGTTTTCATCCTCGCTAACGTGATTGTGGACACTGAGGTCCTGGTGTTGGGGATTACCGGTCTGGGGGCGCCATACCATCGGTATTGCCATACGCTATTGCTCGGCACCGTGGTAGGGGCGCTCTGGGGCGCGGCGGCGTATCCACTGCGGCCCGCATTCAGCGCCGTGATGCAAGCGCTGCACGTGCCCTATAGCCCCGGCCGCCTGAAAATGGTCATCTCCGGCATTCTGGGTGTGTGGCTGCACGTCTTGATCGATGGGGCCTATCATCCTGATGTTAAGGTGTTCTGGCCAAGCCAGACCGCGTTACTTTGGCTAACAGTGATGAGCCGCATCAGTAGGGAGCAAATCAAGATGATATGCCTGCTGTTCTTCATCGCGGCCATCGTTCCGTACACTATTGCCGTAGCCTCGTACAGAAAGCGGAACAAGAGCAAGCCGAGTCTCCGGTGAAATCAGGGCCTTGCCAGCTCTCGCATAGGTTCTTGCGGGTTTGCGGCCCAACTCTTATAATCTTGCCCTTTGGAAGCAGTCAATTGGGCAGACATGGTTTATGGCTAAGACAATCGCAGAACAAATTGAGGCGTTGAGACGCGGAACGGTGGAAATCTTTACGGAGGCCGAACTGGCTCAGAAACTAACCGAGGCGGCCAAAGCAGGCAGGCCCCTGCGAGTCAAGCTTGGCCTGGATCCGACCAGCCCCGACATCCATCTGGGCCATACCGTCGTGCTGCGCAAGATGCGCCAGTTCCAGGACCTCGGCCACAAGGCGGTCCTTATCATCGGGGACTACACCGCCCGCATCGGCGACCCGACGGGGCAGAATGCCACCAGGCCAATCCTGTCCGGCGAGCAGATCGAGAAGAACGCAGAGACCTATTTCGAACAAGCGGGGAAGATTCTCAATACGTCGCCCGAAAAGCTCGAAGTTCGATATAACAGCGAATGGCTTGAGAAGCTCACCCTCATGGAGCTGATTCAAATCGCTGCGAAAAAGACGGTTGCCCAGATGCTCCAGCGCGACACGTTCAAGAACCGCTTGCAGGCCGGCGTGGATGTCTATACGCATGAATTCCTTTACCCGCTGATGCAGGGCTACGATTCGGTGATGATCAAGAGTGACGTTGAATTGGGCGGGACGGACCAGACCTTCAACAACTTAGTCGGAAGGGACATCCAAAAGGGATACAGCCAGCCGCCGCAGATCGTGATCACGATGCCGATACTCGTCGGCCTCGACGGCACCGAAAAGATGAGCAAGTCGAAGGGCAATTACATCGGCGTTACCGATGAGCCCAACGATATGTTCGGCAAGGTAATGAGTATCTCTGATGAGATGATGGAGAACTACTTCACGCTCCTGACGGATCTTTGCGCCGAGAGAATAAGCGAACTCGTCAATTCTGAAAGAACGCATCCCAAGGAAGCCAAAGTCTTACTGGGCAAGATGATTGTGAGCCAGTTCTATGGCCAGGTCGCTGCTGATTCCGCCGCCGCTCAATTCGATAAGGTCTTCGCGCAGGGGCAACTGCCCGACGAGATGCCCGAATTCACTTTGCCCGCCGAGTCTATCTCGGTCAAGCAACTGCTGCTGGCCTGCAAGCTTGTCGAAACCGGCGGCGAGGCCAAGCGGATGTGCGCTCAATCCGCCGTCTCCATCGACGGCAACAGAGTGACAGACCCCAACGCCGAAATCACTCCCTCCGCCGGGTTGACAATCCAGGTCGGCAAGCGCAAATTCGCACGGGTGATCGTTGGTTAGGCGGTGCCTCTGGCACCGCTTTGCCGGTCCTATCCGGGAATCCAGATCTTCTTTGCGTGGATGATTTCGGCGCTCGGCCGCAGCATCAGCGGCGTGGATGA
>DATKWR010000896.1:0-4926 GCA_035529475.1 Sedimentisphaerales bacterium
CGTCAAGATCATGACGCCGGACCATCTTCATGCGACCGTCGCTATAGCCGCCATGAAGAAGGGCAAGGCCGCCGTCACCCACAAGCCGATTGCCAACAGGATCGCGGAAGGCAGGCTGGCCATCGAAACGGCCCGCCGGCAAAAGGTCATCACGCACCTTCTGGCCTGGAGCGACAGGGGCGACAACGAGCTGACCCTCAAGTGGATCAACAGCGGCGCGATCGGCACGCTCAGGGAAATACATAACTGGTCGCAGAGACCCGTGTGGCCCCAGTGGACGTCCAATCCCACGGATACGCCGCCGATACCGAAGGGCTTCAACTGGGACCTGTGGCTGGGATGCGTGCCGGATCGTCCCTATCACCCGAACTATACGCACAATGTTTTTCGCGGCTGGTATGATTTCGGCGGCGGCAGCATGGCGGATATGGGCCATTACAGTTTGTTTCCTTTGTTCCAGGCTCTCGGCATAGAGACGCCGCCCGTCAGCGCGGAGGCTTATGGCACGACCACGCGAACCATCGTCGATCAAGTATGCCGGGCGGTGAACAATAACGTGGCCTTCCCCTACTCCTGCATGATCCGGTTCAAGTTCCCGAGACAGAAGAGTCTGCCTGCCTTCGATCTCTGTTGGTACGATGGCGGCATGAAACCTTTCGCTCCCGAAGAAGTACTGGCGGATAACAAGTCGCTGCCTGAAGAAGGAATGATGTTCGTAGGGGACAAAGGCAAGATCCTGGCCGGTTTCCACGGTGAGAAGCCACGAATCATCCCTGAAAAGAGAATGAGGGACTACGCCGGCGAGAAAGAGCTTCCGCAGGAAACCCGGCAGCGGCGCTCGAGCATGTGGGTGGATTCCATCAAGAACAGGAAAGAATCGCCGGGCAGCTTCCTCTTCGCCGGTCCCGTCACCGAAACCATCAACCTCGGCGCCGTAGCGCTGCGAGCCGGAAGAAGGGTGGAGTACGACACTCAAAGCATGAGAATCACCAACTCTGAGCAGGCAAACAAGTATCTGACGAGGGAATACCGCAAAGGATGGGAACTATAGGGAATCGACCCCGGATTTCTCAAGTAGTGCGCGACAAGTGAGCTGCGATTTGATGGTGTGGACCCTATGGGGAGCACTCAAGCTATTTTCGACGATCCTTTACAGGATAACCCCCTCGAAAAACGCCAAAATGCTTGATTTTCGGCGAATGAGTGTGTTTGGGGGCCTTTGTGGGAGGCGTATTGGCCATGTTTGTGGCCGGACGTCTTGAAATCGAGGGTCCGGTTTGATATCATTGATAATGCAGCATGCAGGTGTGTTTCAATGAAATCCAAGTGCTACATTCCGGATTATACAAAGGTTTTGACAGCTAACGCACTGCAGCGTGCGGTGTGTAATATTCGTGGCCATTTTTCGGAAGGAGGAATGTTATGAAGACTGTAAGAGATTTGCTTAAAGCCCTGGTGGTAGTGTGTCTGTGTATGTCCGCCCCGGCGGGAGCGAAACTGATTCAGCATCTGGATGCCTCGGTACCGGAATCCGTTGTTGTCTCTGGAGGTGCAGTACAACAGTGGAATGACCTCAGCGGTAACAACAATAATGCCGTCAAGTCCATCGGCACAGTAACCTACCCGAGCATCGCATTTCCAGGAGGGCCGGTGGGACTGGATTTTGGAATGACCCGCAACAGTTTGGAGTTGTTCAGCGCCGAGGCCTCGGCTCAGTGGCTGGATCTGAGTGCCGGTATGGGTGGTTTTACCGTTGTTGTCGTGACGTACTCGTCTGCCGTGGAAGGCACTTGGAACGACACTATCGGCAATACCAGTTCCACAGCCAATGGCTGGGGATTCCGCTACAATGGCGATGGGGCATATCAAGCCTACCTCAATGGTAACGCCGGCGGGAACAGTCCCAATGGTGCGATCGAAGCAGGTGACACGACCGTGTGGACGCATGCCTACGACGCGGCCACTGGGGCTTCCGAGCTTTGGACGAACCAGGGTGACCCACTGACGGCCACCCAAGCTGCCGCGGATTTCACCGAGGGTGCGGTTACCTTGGGCACGACGAGTAATGGCGGACGCTATTTTAAAGGGATGATCGGCGAGGTGATGATTTATGATGAGCTCCTGAGCCAGGCGGAGCTGGAGCAGCTCCGGGCCGATCTCGTGTACAAGTGGGTCACGCCCCTGGAGGAGAAATTGGCGCCGGGTGCTCTTCTTCCTGAGGACGGATCTGTGGAAATGCCTTTGGAGGGTGTGATCCTAAGCTGGAAACCGGGTATGGACAGCACGGCCCAGGATGTGTATTTTGGCACTGACTTTGACGACGTTAATACAGCCACGCCGGATAACGATCCCGCCGGCGTGTATATGCGCCGCCAATCCGAGGCCTCGTTCGCCTTGCCGCCTCTTGACTATGGGCAGACGTATTATTGGCGTGTCGATTCCATCAATGGCGGCGCCGTCTATTCCAGTGCGGTGGTTAGCTTTGACACGATCAAGTACGCCTACCCAATGGCGAGCGAGTATATCACCGCTACCGCCTCCAGCAGCATTGAGGATGTCAACGCGGTCAATACAGTCAATGGCGCCGGACTCAATGCCGACAACCTCCATAACACCAACCTTAACGACATGTGGCTTAGCAACTTAGAGGCAAAAGGAACACCGATCTGGATCCAGTATGATTTCGGGACCTTGGTAAAGCTCAACGAGATGCTGGTCTGGAACCACAATACCCTGGTTGAGAATCTTATGGGTTGGGGTATCAAGGACGCCGAGATTGAATACACGGCGGACGGCACAACCTGGCTGCCGCTGACCGAGCAACCAGTGACCTTCGAACAGGCGCCGGGAGCGGATGGTTACGCAGCCAATACCGTCGTAGCGTTTAACGATCTGGCCGTGCAAGGGGTGCGCATTAACGCCTTGAGCAATTTTGAGGGTATCGTACCGCTCAATATGTATGGTCTCAGTGAGGTTCAGTTCTTGACCGTTCCGGTTCAAGCCGCTGATCCTGTTCCTGCCAATGGCCAGACGGCTGTGTTCGTGAACCCCACGGTTTCCTGGGGCGCTGGACGCGGTGCGGTTTCGCACACTCTTTATATAAGTGATGATCCGAGCGCCGTTGCCAACGAGACCATTGCCCCCATCGCGGCTGGGTTGACGGATACCACCTATGACTTGGCCGGCCTCAACATGAACACGGTCTATTACTGGAAGGTCAATGAGGTCGGGGATACCGAAACCTGGCCAGGCTACGTGTGGAGCTTCACCACGACGGATTCTATTGTTGTTGATAATATGGAATTCTATAGAAACGCTGAAGGCCGTTGGATATGGCAAACCTGGGTTGATGGTTTTGAGGATCCTGCGAATGGTTCCACGGTCGGTAACGGCGATCTTCCAGAGACACAAATCGTGCACAGTGGCAACCAGTCCCTACCTATGGCGTTCGACAACAGTTCGTCCCCGCGGTCTGAGGCCACCCGGACGTTTGATCCTACTCAAGATTGGACACGGTCCGGTATCCAAAAGCTGGCCTTGTACTTTCGATTCAGTCTGGAGAGTACCGGTGGCGAGCTCTATGTTAAGATTAATGGTGTCAAGGTCGCTGCAGTAGCGGTTGCTGTTGTAGATGCCTGGAGCCCAATTGTTGTGGATCTGGCTGGCGCGGGGATAGACGTTTCTAAGGTCGGGACTCTGACCATTGGCGTGGATGGCGCCGGGGCCAAAGGTGTCGTTTATATCGACGATATTATGCTGACCAATTGAGCTTGCGTCGGTGATTCAGGAGTTGCACGTAAGAAGTGGGGAAGGGTGGTCGATATATTCTTGTCGATAGACTTTCAAAATCACTCTATTGGAAAGTGCGCAATTTTATACCAACGTCGCCGGCAGGAACAGCAAGTGAATATAAGCTCGTAAATTTGAAATGTGAGGCAGAATATGGCCGTAGATAAAGCAAGCAGGATCGCAAACAATGAACTGACAAGACGGTCTTTTGTTGGCGGTATAGCTTCGACAGCAGCAGTGATTGGACTCGGTCGATGTGATGTGCTGGCGAAAGATACACCTTTGATGAATCAGACCGATAGAGCTCGGCCGAATGTGCTGTTAATCATGGCCGACCAGCACAATGCGAATGTTATGGGAAACGCCGGACATCTGGTTGTCAGGACACCACAGTTAGATCGGCTGGCCCAGAGGGGTGTACGGTTCGATCGCGCCTATTGCCAGGACGGGATCTGCGTGCCGTCGCGAACCTCTCTTATGACGGGCCTTTACCCGCGCACGACGGGATGCCTGGACAATCCCAACAAGCCGCCTTATCACGACGAGTTATTTCCATTGCAGCATGTCTTTCAGCGTAATGGCTACCGAACGGCTTGTTTCGGCAAGCGACATCTACCCGATATTGGGGAGTTGGCTCTGGGCTGGGACCGCTCTGCAACCACAATTAATCCCAGGCAAGATCCCTCCGACGAGAACTACGTCGATTGGGTGACGCATCGCGGGCAGTTGGACGCGCATAAGCGTGATTTCGAAGGCAGCCACGACGCTGATTTGATGTCGCACATTACCGATGTGCTCGAAGAGAACCGCACATCGACCTATGCGACCGATAAGACGCTGGAATTCCTGACCGAATGTAAAGACCAGGGCAAACCGTTCTTCTGCTGGACGAGCTTCATATTTCCCCATCAGCCGTATACCCCATTGAAGAAATGGGCAAACCTGTATCCACTGGAAAATATCGAACTACCTGAGAGCGTGAGCGAACCTTTGGAAAACCTACCGCCCGAGATGCAGCGTTGGCGGCGGAACACCAAGCGGCCCTGGAACTTAGGCACGGCCGCGAAGGACCATAACTTGTACCGTCGCTATGTCGCCTATTATTACGCCCTTGTGAGCGAGGTGGACGCATGCGTG
>DATKWR010000897.1:0-5953 GCA_035529475.1 Sedimentisphaerales bacterium
ACAAACACACTCAGGGCGGCGGGCTGTATGAGGTCTATAACGACGCCGGGGCCGTCGTAGACCACAAGGCCACCGCAGTTGATGCTGCGGGAACGCTCACCGTCGGGGAAGTAGAGAGCGGCCCGTAAATGGCGATAGACACCAAACAACGCCGCTACTCGGCAATGCTGATTGGCCTGCCCTGGCGTGGGGCGCTTCCCAAGTCAGACGGCATTATTGACGCCGCGGACCGGCTGATGCTGTTGAATCTGTATACGGGCAATGTTGGCGATTTAGTGGGGGACGTGCTCGTGGCGACCGGCGGCATGGAACCCGGGGGCCAGCTCGCTGGCGGCGCGGCACCCGGCGGCGTACTGACCGGCGGCATGGCACCTGGCGGCACATTGACATCGGACACCAAGGGCGGCGGCTGATATGGCGACGAAGACTTACCAAGCTGGCGAGACGGCGGTGCTCACCACGGCATTCCAGGTCGATGGTGTATTGACTGACCCGGACGTGTCAATCAAGGTTACTATCACCAATCCCGCCGGCACGGCCGTAGTTGCCGCGGTCGCAATGACCACAACGGGCGTCACCGGCAACTTCTACTATGACTACAACATCGCCGCAGCGCCTGTTCGCGGCGTGCATCAGGTCGTCTATACGGCTATTCACCGAGGCGCGGCGGTAGCGGATCGCGTCACGATTACCGAGGATGTGGTCATTGTCGAGGGCGCCGTCTCTGTGGCCGATGTGAAGAACTGGCTGCGCGTCGACCACGATGAGGATGATGTGGACTTGGCGCGGCTCATCACGGCCGCCGCAGACTACTGCGAACACTTCACACATCGGCAACTCCTCACGGCGACCCGGATAGCCAACTGGGACGACTTCCCGGCCGGCGAATGGCGACTGCCGTATCCGCCATTGCAGGCAGGCACCATTATCAAATACTACGACAGTGGCGGCGTGCAGCGAACCGTCGATGCAACCGTGTACGATGAAGACATAGCCGCCGAGCCGGGCGTCATCTCTCTGTCTTATGAGCAGACTTGGCCATCGAATCGCGGGCATCGGAATGACATTGAGGTCACCTTCATCTGTGGCTATGGCTCGGCGGCGGATGTGCCGGAACATTTCCGCACGGCCATCAAGCTACTGGTCGCGCATTGGTATGAACATCGCGAGGCTGTATTGACGGGCACGATTTCCAAGGAAATCGAATTCTCCGTGCATGCCCTGTTGCGACAGATGGACATGCCCGAGGCAGATAGCTGATGCGCTGCGGGACACTACGCCATCGCGTTGCTATCGAGTACGAACTGGAGGCGCCGGACACCTTCGGCTCACCAGACCGCACTTGGGTCAATCTCGATACAGTATCGGCTGAGATTGAGCCGCTACATGGCCGGGAACTTCTGGAGGCGCAGCAGGTGTTTGCCGGCGTCAACTATCAGATTCGGATTCGCTACTTGGCGGGGGTGAATGAGACATGCCGGGTTACGTTTGGGTCCGGTGCGAGCAAGCGTTACTTCGACATCAACGCGGCGCTCAATCCTGCCGAACGCAATCGCGAGTTGATTCTGCTATGTACTGAGAAGGCTGTCTGATGGGCATAATGGGGACACTGGGGTTCAAGCTCATCGGAGCGCGCCTGCTGGAGCGAAAGCTGAACAAGCTTCCTGCCAAGGTTGGCAAGACCGTAGTTCGCAAGGCGCTTCGGCAGGGGGCGAAGCCGGTACAGGCTGCCGCGAAGGCGAATGCCGCATCTCTGGTTGGCGGCACGATAGGTTCACAGATTGCGAAGAGCATTGGTACTCGCGCGAAGTCGGCGAAGTGGCGGCGGAAGTACGGGGCGTATGGCATCTTCGTAGGTGTGGACCCATCCAATAAGCACGAGCATGACTTCGTATACTTCACGGGGGGCTCGGCATTCAGCACAAAGACGCGCAAGCAGGTTGTCGGGCGCCGGCATTACATACCCAACGCGATTGAGTACGGGCACGCTTTCCCGGGACGGGGCGGCGGGAAGAATCCGCCGAAGGACGTGGCGGCCGTGGGGTACATGCGGAAGGCATATCACTCTCAGGGCTCGGGGGCAACACAGATTGTCATACGGGAAATGAAGGTGGGCGTCGAGCGCGCCGCACAGGAGTCGTAGCGTGGCCTTGTTTACTAGTGTTGGAGCTGGCCCAGCAAATTGGGACGCTGCGGCTACGTGGGACGACGGGGTCCTGACGCCTGGCCCTGGAGATAGCGCCACAATCGCCGCCGGGCATACCGTGACGGGTAACGTGGCGCATACGATTAGCGCCGCCTGTGCCGTTACCGCCGATGCAGGGGGAACGCTCAATATCAGCAACGGGGTGACGTTCTCCATCTCGACCGGGGGCGTCGTGGATGTCAGCGGGGCGTGCAATCTCAGCGGCGAGTTGTCAAACGTCGTTGGCGGCGGCACGGTCACCATCTATAACGGTGGCGAGCTGACGGCCCTCGCGGGCTCTACGTGGTCGATGCCTGCGGGGTCCATTGTTGATGTGCAGGCCGGCGGCAAGCTCGACCTGAACATTGACCCGGTGACTTTGGCAGGCGCCTGGAGCGGCGCGGGGGACATCGAGTGCGAATCGCGGCTGACCATCGACGCCGGGGCTGACTTCTCGGCCATGATTCTAAGTGGTGGAACCCTGACTCTCGACTTCGGCGTCGTGGCGGATGCAACCTTGACGACGAATGGCGTTGTTCTGCCCAACATTGTAGTCGCCAACAACGGCATTACGACCTGCACATTACAAGATGACCTGGAGTGCTTGTCGTTCGTGGAAACTGCCGGGGCCTTCGCGGACGACGGCAACGACGGCACTGTGAATGGCGACCTACTCCTTACCGGGGGCGTGTTCATCAGCACGGGCACCTGGACGACCGCGATAGATGCAGACCTTGAGGCTGATGACGCAACGCGGGCGATTGGAAAGCTTGTTGTCCCGGCCGGCGTGTTCATGGCCAGGTCAGGAACCGTGTACGTTCATGCCATCGACTGCCGGGGCACGTTGGACAACGCGGAACTGTTGTGCGTCTACCGGCCAACAGTCAACGACTTCTTCCGCTACGACGGGCCAATGGTGGACGGCACGGTGTCTGTGGAGCTAGACGCCAGCCGGTCAAATTCCCTTGACGTGAACTTGGGGGCCAAGGCCCTGTCATTCACCTCGTCTGACGATACGTGGACGCAGAGCGGGCGGCTGACGGCCGGTGCGGTGGCGATTAGCGGCGTGGGCGTGGGAGAAGTCGCCACGCTCGATATGACCTCCGGTGCGCTAAGCTGCGGGGCCGTTACGCTCGGCATCGCCGCCTCAGACCGCAGCGGCGCGCTGTTGCTCGGCGAGGGTGCGCATTCGATTGCCAGCCTAGTGTCGGCGGATGCCCTCAACCTCGCCAATGCCATCGCCCTCGAAAACTGCTACCTAGAGGCATCCGGCGTCCTGAACTTCGACAACATCGCGCATACGGCCACGGCAGAGGTAGTTCACATCAACTGCCTCGCTGGCAGCTACGTCTCAAACTTCGACCCGACAACGGCGGTGCATGTTCATGGCGATGCGGACGTAGACAATGACAGTGGCGGCGGTGCGGGCGTCAACAACGGAGTGAACGGCGTAACGACCTTCAACGCCGAGCGCATGCCATGGGCGTTGACGATGGGGGTGACTTGATTTGGCGAACGTCGAGCAGGCCATCGTATCCATCCTGGCGAACGACGCAACGGTCGGGCCGCTGCTGAGTCCTCATGGGCTGAACGATACCGACACCGTCCAGTTCTATTCCTCGACCACGCTTCCCGACCCGCTGGCCGTAGGCACTACATACTACGTTCGCGACAAGACCGCCAACACATTTAAGGTGGCGTATGCCTCCGGCGGCGCGGCCATCAATTTGACCGATGCTGGCGTGGGCACGCACTGGGTACGGTTCGGCCCGAAGTTTCGGACGAGCCTGATAATCACGGCAGATGCGGCGACGGAGTTCTGCACAGTAGCATCCTATCGCATCTATCCGATGATTGTGCCGCAGGGGGCGCCGTTGCCGGCGGTGACGTATCAGAGGATATCCGGCCCGAGATTCGATGACCTGTTATTGCCAGGGAGCCTCGCAAGTCCAACCTTCCAACTCAACTCCTGGGCCGCCGCATACCCGGAAGCTAAGGCATTGGGGGATGCCGTGCAGGCCGCCATGAATGTGTACTACACCGGGGGCGTGGTGGCCGGTGTGACTATTGGGTCGGTAACGATGCTGGATGATGGCGACTTGCCGGACTTGTCACCATCTGCTGAAGAGCGCGAACGGTATGCCATTCGGCAAGACTGGCAAATCATACACAAGGAATAAACATGGCCGCACATGCAGCACAAGGCACAGAGATTCAGTCCGGCGATGGGGGCGGACCCCCGGAGCTGTTTACAACCATTGGCAAGGTGACAAACATTGCCGGGCCGAACCTGCACAATCCGGTCATCGACGGCACGGGCCTCGAGGACGCCTGGCGCATATACATCTCTTCCGGCCTAGTGGGCGTTGATGCTGTTGTGCTCACAGTGTTGTTTGACCCAGACACGGTAGAGATTCACGATACGCTCGTGGACCGCGCGATTGCAAGCAGCAGCGACAACTACATCATCTGCTGGTCGAACTTGACGGCGAACAACTTCGCGTTCGTTCCTGCCGATGTAACCGTGGTGGCGGATACCATTGACGAGAACGCGCACGGGCTTCATCAAGGACAGCCTGTGCAGGTAGGAACAGATGACACGCTTCCGGACCCGCTGGTGGCGAACACGACCTATTATGTCATCTGGACGAACGCGAATGTGTTTCAGCTTGCGCTTACTAATGCGGATGCCGTTGCCGGAACGCAAATCGTCCTTCTCGACCAGGGCGTCGGCAACCATGCTCTGTACTATGGGCAGAAGTTCTCTTTCGCGGCATATATTGACGACGCCTCGCCCGAGGGCACTCTCGGCGAAGCGCTCACCGGCACCATTTCCATGCAGGTTACGGACACGATGTCCGTGGCCGACTAAACAGGAGTAGACGATGGCGACAACACCAGTACCAGCAAAGGGCACAGCGTGGACGTGGGGCACGACCGCGATTGACCAGGTAACCAGTTTCAACGGAATCGGCCTGGAGAATCCGACAGTTGACGTATCAGACTTGGCGGATACGTGGAGGGCGTATATCAGTAGCGGACTCGTCGATGCAAAGCCGATTACCATGGAAATCCACTGGGACGCGAACAACGCATCCATCCACGACACGCTCCAGGACGACCTGATTAGCGGAACGACCCGCGCGCTTCAGGTGACGTTTGCCGATGCCGGAACGACTGTGTATTCGGCCGCCGCATTCTTGACCGACTTCGAGCGCGGCGGCGAGCTTGCCGGGGACCTGACGGGCACACTCACGTTCAAGACCAGCGATACCGTGACCATCACCTAATAGAAGGGAATCGCAATGAGCATGACGAGAGACGAGATTCTGAAGGCGGCGGACCTACCAACGAAAGCAGCGGAGGTGCCGGAATGGGGCGCAACGGTATGCCTCGGCACCATGACCGGGTTACAACGGGACGCTTGGCAAGAAGCGAATACACTGCCGGGCGGCAAGCCGGACCTCCACAACTATCAGGCCAAGCTACTCGTGCAGGTGATTGTAGACGATGCCGGCGAGCGGGTGTTTGCGGATGACGATGCCGAGGCGCTCGGCGCGAAGAACTCCAACGTCCTGGACCGCCTGTATGATATAGCGGCTCGAATGAATGGCCTGACAGACAAGGACGTGGAGGACGCGGCAAAAAACTTGCCGAGCGGCCAGAGCGCCGCTTCCTCTTCCGACTCTGTCTCCAGCTAGGCTTTCCGCATCCTCGATATCTCCTATCCTATCTATCATCTCCTGATGTTCGCGACTGGATGGCGTA